>CAJQOK010000291.1 GCA_905479905.1 uncultured Aliterella sp. | reverse complement strand
AACTACAATTAAGTTTAATCCTAGTATTCCCGGTAACAGCCAGTTTAATTTAATAGTAGGCGACTTTCCTCCTACTAACACTTGCGATTGTTGACAATATTTTAGTCGCTGGGCGATTTCTAAGTTTCCGAGTAAGTAGAGCGCTGTTATACTACTTGCGGTTATCCATACTAAAGCTTGCGCCATTAGCCGCAACTGCAACACTTGTAAGTAGCCAACTTCTTGAAACCAAAAAAATTCTGCCCCTATTTGTGCCAGTATTCCCCAGAGTAACCACAACCCTATCAATAGGCTGATTATTTGCAAGCTCCGTTTCCAAACCACAGATTTTTTATATTGGCTTAAGCCTGAGTTACACTTTATATCGTAGTAATTTTATGATTATTTACTTAACTATTTTGCTGCGCTCGAATATAAAAGTAATATTTTGACGGCTAGAATTAAATTAAGTAGATATTTATTTCTTTAATTTTTAACTCTAGCGTGTTTAATTATACAAAAGCTCTAAGGTAAGTTATTGATTTGGGGAGATGTTAAAAATTGAAAATAAAGTAAATTTAGTAAGGTGACTTGCAAAGCTCCAAGATTTTTTAACCTCCAGTGAATGTACGGTTGAAAATAACTAATTCAAAATTATATAGGTAGGTATTAAGCATTTAAAGGTAACTAATATGGATAGCGATAAAATTATTGAGCAATATTTAGCAGATAAAAATAATGATGTTGCTCAGATAAACCAGAGCAATCTAAAAGTAGAAAATGTAAAGCCTCTGGGGGGAGTTTCATCAGATTCTATTATGTTGGGGGGAATTGTTGGTTTTATTATATGTTGGGCAGCTATCTTTTTAATGCTTTCAAAAAGAGTTAGACTTGCGCGTAAGAAAATTGCTGTTGACATTAAAACTTTGGAGCAAATACCCTGTAAAAACTGTAACTTTTACTCTAACGATCCTCATCTTAAATGTGCAGTAAATCCTTCTAGCGTGATGACAGAAAAAGCAGTAGATTGTTCGGACTACTGTGCTAAAGAGAATAAATTGTTTTAATTAAAAAAGTTAAATAAAAAAGAGTATGCAATTATTTCAAGCGGCTTAAAAATGAGATGAATATATCTTACTTCTTACCGACGATAAGACCTTAGAACAATTAAAAAGTTTTGGAAATTGAAATTTCTAGGATCGATTCTTGAACCTGAACGATCTACAGCTTTATGGGTAGTAATTCGAGCTTCAGAGACGCTACTTTGAGCAATTAACCAAGCGAGAGAATTGTACTGCACTTGAGTATAACCACTATGACTTTTAGTGTTGTTTCTACCGTCGGGCGGTGTTTCAAAAGCAACATGATAAGCAAAGTTGTTAACTGAGGGAGGAAACTGTAAATGCGTCTTGACAGTTTCAATGCCATTTGCACCCCTAAATACAGAATTTCCTGCACCAAAAGCGCGAAACTCTCGCGGTACTATGTAAATAACTGTTCCATCTAACTTAATTAAAGTGTGATAGCTAACTTGAGCATTTTCATTAGTATGAGGAGTTTGAAAATTATTTATAGCGCTGGTAGCAGAATTAACAGTTTCATGAAGCACTATAATGGGTTGATTATTTACTGGTCTACCATTTACATCTTGAGAATAACGCTGTCCGTAGTTGTTAGGATGCGCCCAGCTAACCTCGTACCTAGGTTGATAACTTGCTACAAATTCAACTTTATTGATTTGTCTACTTGGTGTAGTATTAGTAACTTTTTGTGGGGGGATAATTGGACTTGCAATATTATTAGGTATAGTTGGCATTGACGTGACTGATAAGTTTTCTTGGGGCTTGGTTTGCCCAATAATTACCACAATCATTAAAGCTGCAAGCTGGGGAAGAATTAATAATCCTCTAACGAGCCAAACATTGCCCCTCATATTCATATCTTTTAAATACAATAAGCATTATTATAATGTGTTTTATATTTGCTCGGAGATTTGCCCAGCGCGGACGGTAAGAACTTGGGAAGATTTTAACCACTGAGCATCAAAAGAACCGAGATGTGTAGTAGTGATTAGAGTTTGAAATCTGTCTTGGATAGCATCAAGTAGCTGATTTTGACGGTTTAAATCTAATTCCGCTAAAACATCATCAAGTAATAATAGAGGCGGTTCTCCAACTACTTCCTCTATTAATTTTAATTCTGCAAGTTTAAGTGCTAAAACTAATGTACGTTGCTGACCTTGAGAACCATAAGACCTAGCGGGAGTTTGATTAATAATTAGCTCAATTTCGTCGCGGTGAGGGCCAACTAAAGTAGTACCTTGATGCTGTTCGGCGATTTCTCTAGTAGCAATTTTGGCTAAAAAAGCTTGCTGTACTTGCTCTGGTTCATTTTGTTCTAAAGATATATTTGGCGCATATTGAATTGCTAAAATTTCTGTACTGCCACTAATGCTAGAGTGCCAAGCTTGGGCAATAGGTGCTAATCTTTCGACAGCACGCGATCGCCTTCTCGTAACTCTAGAACCTGAAACCGCTAACTGCACGTTCCAAAGTGCTAATTCTTGTTCGTGGCTTTTAATGCCCAATTCTTGAACTTTCTTTAAAAAAGCATTGCGCTGTCGTAATACTTGGTTGTACTGCTGCAAAATGTAAGCATAAATAGGCTCTAGCTGAATTAATAAAGTATCTAGCCAATGACGGCGTTGTTCTGGGCCACCGCGTACTAAATCTAAATCTAAGCTAGAAAACTGGACGGCATTTAGTACCCCCAAAAAATCTAACTGACGGCGCAGAGTTTCGCTATTTTTGGCAACGCTACGGCGACCGTTGCGCCGTAAGGTTATAGATAAGTCATTTGTGCTATTTTGGCGCTCAATAGTAGCGGAAATTTGTCCAACAGGTTCAGATTCTCTAACTAAATCACGATCGCGGCTGTTACGATGCGATCGCAAGGTAGCTAATAATTCCACAGCTTCAAGTAAATTTGACTTTCCTTGAGCGTTATCGCCAACTAAGATTGTTTTCGGGGCGAGAAAGTCTACTTTTTGATCTTTGTAATTGCGAAACTGGCGAATTTGTAAGGTTTTGAGATACATAAGTTAGAACTAGGGGCGCAGTGGTGCGCCCGGAAGTAGTTAGCTAAATAACTTACCCGTTTTACTTATTTTTTTGCACCAAACGCACAAATAATTTTTCTCCTTCAATCCAGACAAACATTAAAGCACTAAAGCCGAAACAAATAGCTAGTTCTAAGGGAGATAGGTAGTAAGTACCAAAAAATTGTTGTAAGGGTGGAACGTAAACTAGCAATAGCTGTAAGAAAGTTGTCACTACGACAGCACCAAGCAAAAAGGGATTAGATAGAGGATTTAGCTCGATAGTTAGCTGAGTATTAGAACGAATAGAGATCGCATGACCCATTTGAGCAATACACAAGGTAGTAAATACCATTGTTTTCCAAGTGTTGGGATCGCGGGGATAACCAGGGGCATTGGTATAGTTGTAAGCCCAGATCATCAGGGCGATCGTAATGATGGCAAAGACAATTCCAATTCTTACCATATAAGCACCTAATCCCCGCGCAAAGATGCTCTCGCGCGGATTAAAGGGAGGACGATTCATTACATTTGGTTCGGCGGGTTCTACTGCTAAAGCGAGGGCTGGTACGCCATCAGTAACTAAGTTCATCCACAAAATTTGTAAGGGAGTTAAGGGAATGCCACTTAGTCCTAAAATTGGTGCGGCGGCGATCGTAATTACTTCCCCGATATTACTACCCAAAATGTACTTAATAAAACGGCGAATATTGGTGTAAACAACCCTTCCTTCTTCGGTTGCGGCGACAATTGTAGCAAAGTTGTCATCTAGCAAAACCATGTCACTAGCTTCTTTGCTCACATCTGTACCTGTAATGCCCATAGCGATACCAATATCGGCTTGTTTGAGTGCAGGTGCGTCATTGACTCCATCCCCCGTCATTGCCACGAATCTACCCCGCTTTTGCAAGGCTTGGACGATCCGCAACTTGTGTTCGGGGGAAACTCTAGCGTAAATACTAACTAAATCTACTTGTTGTTCTAGCTCCTCTTGGCTCATCCGTTCTAGTTCTTGCCCAATTAAAACGCGATCGCTCGCTTGAGCAATTCCTAA
>CAJQOK010000290.1 GCA_905479905.1 uncultured Aliterella sp. | reverse complement strand
ACTTAACACATTACTTTTTGCCCGGAATGCGCGATCGCCATTTGGGAGGAATAATTAATATGGCATCCACCGCCGCCTTTCAACCGATGCCTTACTTCACTGTCTACGCTGCTAGTAAAGCTTTTGTATTGAGTTTTAGCGAGGCTTTGTGGGCAGAAAATCGCAGTTATAATGTCAACATTCTTGCAGTTTGTCCGGGTCCATCAGCTACAAGCTTTTTTGCAGATGCGGATTTTCCTGGCTTTTTAGCTAAAGCCGCCGAAGCAAACGCTACGCCCCCAGAAGTAATAGTCATTGAAGCCTTAGAAGCCTTAAAGAACAAGCATTCTAGTATTGTACCTGGGGATATTAGAAATCAAGTGCTAGTAAATATCCCGCGATTTTTACCTAGAGAAGCCCTAATAAATTTGTGGAACACTATTTTAGGTACAGGCATAAATAAAAATTAAAGTCTTTTGATATCAATGTTAAATGTCCTTTTAAAAGGGGTTTGAAGGCAATTGGCGCAGTGTTTTATTGACAAGCATCCCGATCGCAGCGCTAGAGAGCGGTATTATCTATAAATCCCAATGGGGATTTCAGTTAAGGTATTTTTAAAGATATTTGTGTCAAAATCAACCCCCTCTCGCTCTCTAGCTGGAATTGCTGGAATTGTTGCGGCGGCAACGTTAATTAGTAAAGTTTTTGGTTTAGTACGTACTCAGGCGATCGCGGCGGTTTTTGGTGTTGGTGTAGTTGCCGATGCCTTTAACTATGCTTATGTCATTCCTGGCTTTCTATTAGTGTTGCTAGGCGGCATTAATGGGCCCTTTCATAGTGCTATTGTCAGCGTTTTAGCCAAACGCCCCAAATCTGAGGCTGCACCTTTAGTAGAGACGGTGACAACTTTTGTCGGTGGGTTGCTGTTGCTAGTAACGATCGCCTTGATTTTTTTCGCGCCAGGAATTATCGATTTAGTAGCACCGGGATTAAATACTACGCCTAATGGATTAGAAGTGAGGGGAATTGCCATTGAGCAAATGAAAATTATGGCTCCGATGGCGCTGTTAGCGGGTTTAATTGGCATTGGTTTCGGTACGTTGAATGCGGCTAATTTGTACTGGCTACCATCAGTTAGCCCCCTATTTTCCAGCGTTACTGTAATTATTGGATTGGGGGTTTTAGCATGGCAGCTAGGGGCAAAAGTTACAACGCCTCAATACGCAATGCTAGGGGGAGCGGTTTTAGCTTGGGGGACTTTAGCGGGAGCAGTTTTGCAGTGGCTAATCCAAGTTCCGGCACAATGGAAGTCAGGTATGGGTACTTTGCGCCTGCGCTTTGATTTTAATCAGCCAGGAGTAAAAGAAGTTACAAAAATTATGGCTCCGGCGACGTTTTCGTCGGGGATGAGTCATATTAACTTATACGTGATTTTGATTTTAGCTTCCTATGTTCCCCAAGCGGCTTCGGCTTTGCAATACGCAGGTTTGTTGATTCAAACACCTTTGGGCATTCTTTCTAATGTGATATTAGTGCCAATGCTGCCGATTTTTTCCCGACTTGCCGATCCTCAAGATTGGGATGAATTGAAAGGGCGCATCCGTCAGGGATTGTTACTTACAGCAATTACTATGCTGCCTTTGGGGGCAATTACGATTACTTTGGCTGTACCAATTGTGCGCGTAGTATACGAGCGCGGAGCCTTTGATCGCAATGCGTCTCAATTGGTGTCTTCTTTACTGGTTATGTACGGGATTGGGATGTTTGTCTATCTAGGGCGCGATGTTTTAGTTAGAGTATTTTATGCTTTGGGTGATGGCGATACACCTTTTCGCATCAGTATGGTGAGCATCTTTTTTAATATCATTTTTGCCTATGTATTTTTTAAAATGCTTGGCGCACCGGGTTTAGTTTTGGCAACGGTGGTAGTAAATACAATATCGATGCTGCTATTATTTTGGATGCTAGATCGCAAACTGCACGGTTTACCCTGGCTTGAATGGAGTTTACCTATTTTGGCTTTGACTGGCGGTAGCTTTTTAGCTGGTTTAGCTAGTTGGGGAACTCTTTGGGGAATACAGCAGTTTTGGCATGATGATGGATTCAAAGAGCAATTAGTCCAGCTTACTTTAGCTGGAGGTGTGGGAATTGGGGTTTTTGCTTTAATTGCGATGCAGATGAAGTTACCAGAAGTTGATGTTTTTATGTCTAGAATCCGCCAAAAACTTGGTAGATAATAACACGGGGAAGAATTGTTTGTTGATGCCTCAATGTTGGGTTATCCAGTGAATCGCCGTAATTGTGCTTTTATGGAAATTGAGATTAGGAAGGTTAAACTTGACTTTATAGGGACTATGTGTATTTGAATGAAGTTTGAATGGGACAAAAATAAAAACAAACAAAACATTCAAAAACACGGTATTAGTTTTGAAGAAGCTACAGAAATATTTGACGGTGTTGTTTTCACCTCAATTGATGAGCGGTACGACTATGAAGAAATTAGAGAACTTAGTATTGGCGCAATTCAAGGAGTTGTAATTATTACCGTAGCCCATACAGACAGAAACAGCAAAATTCGCTTAATCTCTGCCCGAAAAGCCACCCCAAAGAAAGGACAGCCTTTTATGAGTATCTCGCCCAATCGACTTAAAGAATTACAAAATATACCTGATACAGCAATTGATACTTCAGATATTCCTGAATTAGATCGACAATTTTGGAAAACAGCCAAAATAGTAAAACCTGTTAGCCAAGAAGACACGCTAATTCAACTAGATCAAGATATTCTAGATTGGTTTAAAAGTAAAGGGAACTACCAATCTCTAATTAACTCCGCCCTACGCTCTTATATTGAGCAGAATCCATCGCTATAACACTTTACATTTCTAAGAAAAATGTCTGCGTTGACTGAATAAACAATTGAGCAATACCAACTTTTACAAATCTTCCGTTATGGCTACTGTAATCTTGATTTGGTGAAATTGACCGTACTATACTAGCAATAGTTTTGGCGTTGCCCAACTTAAGACGGCGATCGCAATGCAACATTTTTTGCCATTCTTATATTTGATTGGCAACGCCAGTTTTATATCTTTACAAGTTGCGTTGATATTTTTCTAAAATATCCATCAAAATTACCTGGCATTGCATAGGCATAAAGTCAATTAACGATACTTCCTTTTTGCCACCACCAATTTTGACGGGGATGGATTGCAAAATGTGCAAAACGCGGTCTTCATCTAAAGATTTAGCGCTTAAAATTGGATACAATTGTTCGGCAAGTAGAGTATGTAAATGAGCATTAGATAAATATAAATGCCATTTAGCAATATCTAGGTACACATTTTCGCCAATTTCTGCGGCAAGTTTTTCTATTGCTTCAGTAGTGTTAAGAGCCATGATCGGGATTAAATAATTTTATCTTCGCTTATTTGCCTAAAATTGTTCTACCCTTTAGGTGGATTTGGATGGGGTATCGGAAGAATAATCAGCGATCGCACTGATATAGATTAAATGCGATAGTAGCACGACGAGATGAATGGCTGTAAACCAAGGCAACCACTCCCAAGTAGCATACTTAAAGTTGTGAAAAAACCACAAGCCAGAATTAATTGCGGTAAAAGCTGCTACATGAGTAGCAAAGGTCATTCTATCGTCTAGCTTACGAAAAGCTGGGTCTTTACGGTCTGGTTTGCGGGGCCAACGAGGAGGCATGGAGTAGATTTAGATACTACAGTTAATTTTAAAGGCGATCGCGTAGCAAATACTAGCTATAGTCGCCGGATTTGCCGCCAGTTTTGCTAATTAAGCAAATTGATTCAATTACTATAGATTTTTCTAAAGCTTTTGCCATGTCGTACAAAGTTAGCGCCGCAATAGATACAGCCGTTAAAGCTTCCATTTCTACCCCGGTTTCGGCTTTGGTTTTAACCGTTGCATGAATTACATAACCTGGTAACGACAAATCGGGGGTAATTTGTACTTCTATTTTCTGGATTGGTAAAGGATGACATAAAGGAATCAACGCCGATGTTTGCTTTGCGCCCATAATTCCCGCTAATCTAGCTGTCCCCAATACATCGCCTTTTGCCACATTTCCGGCTTGAATGGCTTGAAAAGTTGCTTGCAGCATCCTTACTTTAGCTTCGGCTACTGCTTGGCGAGTAGTTGGTACTTTGCCAGATACATCAACCATTTGAGCTTGTCCTTGGGCATCTAAATGAGTCAAACTATGTTTGTTAAAGTCTTGCATTGTTTAAATAGATGTGATAGTATATTAATTCTGCAAGGGCGTGTAGCTCAGTGGACTAGAGTACGTGGCTACGGACCACGGTGTCGGGGGTTCGAATCCCTCCTCGCCCGTATTGATGAAATGATTATTGTAGAGACGTTGCATTGCAACGTCTCTACATTTTTGTAGCATAAACATCTCTACCTTTACCCAAAGCAAACCGCAGAGAATGAGGCAAATCTTTACTGCATTGGGTGAGAAAAATAATAATTGCTAAAAACGTTAAAACACTAGCAAAGCCGAAGATATGGCGATAGCCGACTTGTTGCGCCACCGAACCTAAAACTGGCCCTGCGATCGCAATTCCCACATCAAAGCCTACCATACAGACACCAAAGATTTTGCCGCGTTCAGTGGGCATAGCTCGGTCAGCCATCATCGCCGCAATCATAGGGATTAAAGTACCTGCGCCAGCGCCTTCAATTACCGCCGCCGTTAAGAAGCTACTAGGGCTATTGGCAACCCATAATAGCAGCATCGATGCAGTATACAACACTAAGCTAATAGTAATAAATAAACCGCGTCCATAGCGATCGCTGGCTTTTCCTGCAACTAATCTGACACTAAAACTTGCGATCGCGGCAGCAGTGTAAAATAGTCCAGCGTTTAAGTCTACATCCACCGATCTCATAAATAATGGCACAAAGGTACTCAAAGTACCAAAAGCCAAGCCTACCATCAACAAAACTAAAGCTGGAACTCGGACGCGGGGACTAAAAAGCAATTTCCAAAATACATTACCTTTGGTATTACTACGCGAGTCAGCAATGATCTTAGGATTGACTACCTGGCTAGTAAAAATCAGCCCTAAAATCCCTAATCCTGAAGACAAAAGAAACAAAGGAGTATAACCCGCGTAAGCTTGAAGAAAACCACCTAAAGCAGGGCCAATAGCCAGCCCTAGCGGATTTACCAAACTCATGTAACCAATGACTTCGCCGCGCTTGTGAGGCGGTGCAATATCTGCAACCAAAGCCGAGTAACCCGTACTAAAAGCCGCGAGACTGATACCGTGAAACGCTCGAATTACCATGAGTAATGGAATTGAGTTTACTACCAAATAGCCCAAAGGAGCGCTGGCTACTACCGACATCCCGATTATCAACACAATTTTGCGGCTGTGTTCGTCTGCCAAACGTCCGAGTACCGAACGAAATAGTAATAAACCAATGGCAAAACAGCCCATGACAAAACCAATTTGTTGTTCAGACGCACCTAATTCTTCTACATATAAAGGTAAAGTTGGTAGTAAAGCAGTCAAACTAGACCAAAATAATAGTCCGGCGGCAAATAAGATTTTTAAATTTCGTCGCATTTGAGGAGCGAGATCCGAAAAAACGTTCAAAGTAATTAAATATTTAGTACACTAACTTTCTCTATTGTTACTTTAATTAACATTTTTTCCCACGACCTCTCGCACGCGATAGATAGGTCGCCCTTGAGATTCGTGATAGGTACGCATAAGTAATTCTGCTAATAGCCCAAAGCTAAATAGCTGTACTCCACCCACCACAAGCAATACAGCCAAAATTAACAACGGACGATTGCCAATACTTTGACCCAATCCTAGCTTTAAAAAGGTCAAATACAGTCCTAAAATTGTACCTAAAGCAGTAGAAAGCAAACCAAACAGCCCAAAAACGTGCATAGGGCGCGTTAAAAATGTTTTCATGAAATAAATGGTCAATAAATCCATTACAACCCGAAAAGTGCGTCCTAATCCGTACTTGCTTTGACCAAAACGTCGGGCGTGATGGCGTACCGGAATTTCGGTAATATTTGCGCCTTCAATGTACGCCAAAGCAGGTAAAAAACGGTGCAACTCGCCGTATAAATTCATGTCTGCTACAACTTCGGCGCGGTAAGCTTTTAACGAGCAACCGTAATCGTGTAATTTTACGCCTGTTACTTTTCCAATTAACAAGTTAGCTAGTTTAGAAGGAAGCAAGCGAGTTAAAGCCGCATCTTGCCTTTTCTGTCGCCAACCACTAACTAAATCGTAACCTTCGGCTAGTTTTGCTAGCAATATTGGGATATCTGCGGGATCGTTTTGCAAATCGCCGTCTAAAGTTACGATAGAATGCGATCGCGCATAGTAAAATCCTGCCGCCATTGCTGCGGTTTGTCCATAGTTGCGCCGCAATAGTACCGCCTTCAAATCTGGGCGTTTTTGAGCTTCTAGTTTTAATAACTGCGCCGAACCATCTTTTGAGCCATCATCAACGCAAATAATCTCGTAACTTAACCCGCTTTCCGTCAAGCTTTTGGCAATTTCGGCAATTAAATGAGGCAAACTTTCCACCTCATTATAAACAGGTACGATTACTGAAACAGCTAGACTTTCATCTCGTGTTAAAAGTCTGCGCTCAATACTTTCCTCAATTAATGTCATCTTAATGCGCCCCGTAACTGCTCATCACTCTGCCAAAACCGCGCAATTGTTGATAATACGACTTGCTAACCTCATCTCCTTGTTCCGAGAGTTTGTCAATTCCAATACCATTACGTCCTTGCTTTTGCCCAGAGCTATGAATATAACAAGCTTCACCTAAGTACAATCCTACATGAGTTGCTTTTTCGGTAGAACCAAAAAATACTAAGTCTCCTGGTAACAATTCCTCAAAGCTAATTTTTTGGGTAAAAGCTTCTTGTTGATAAGCATCTCTAGGTAGCCAAACCCCAACAGATTTAAACGCTGCTTGCATTAATCCCGAACAGTCATAATTAGGCGCTACAGTTCCCCCCCAGAGGTAATAATTAGCTTGTTGCATGGCTTGAATTGTAAAGTCAATTACTTTGGGAAGCTGGGATTTAATTTCAGCTATTGAAAAGGCGAAGCTCTGCGAGCGCGCTGGCGCTATCGCGTTATACTTACTATCTGCTAATTTTAAACTGCTCAAATCCTTAGCAAGTAACCATCCTGGGTAATCGTCTTCGCATAAACGAACCTCCATCGCCCTATCTTCAAGGATAGAGACAACTTGTAAATGTCTTCCGGTAGCGGCTTGAGTTACCAAACCTTCACCGCTTGGAGTGTCATAAATATTTAAGTTAGTCTGGCAAATATATTCATTTGCGAGAAATTTCTGAAGGGATACCATACACAGTAATCTTTTGATATCTCAAAACTTTAGCCGATTATTTAAGCGCTTTATGACATTTTTCCTTAAAGACGAGCAACTTGAAACTTTAGGCGATCGCATTTTAGCCGAAACTTGGGCAGAATTTCCTTCTCTTGCCCGTAATTCCATTGCTTTAACGTGGATTGTTTACGATCCTCCCGTACCCGTCAATACTGGCGGTGCGCTTAGTCCCCAAGCTTTTTGGGGTCATGGGGTGCGTGGTTTTAGCTACCGAGGCGATGAGCGGATTTATCCAGCAAGTGTTGTCAAATTGTTTTATCTGGTTGCTGTTTACGAATGGCTAGATAAACGCATGAGTCAAACTACTAGAGAGTTAGAACGAGCGATTAAAGACATGATTGTTGATTCTAGTAATGATGCGACTAGCTTAGTTGTAGACATTCTTACTGGAACTACAAGCGGCCCCGAATTACCTCCAGGGCCTTTTGAAACTTGGAAAATGCAGCGTAATATTGTTAACCGCTACTTTCAATCTTTGGGATGGGAGGAGTTGCAGACAATTAATATCAATCAAAAAACTTGGGGTGATGGCCCCTATGGACGTGAAAGAATGTTTGTAGGGGAATTGATGGACAACCGCAATATGCTAACTACAAACGCCACAGCGCGGCTATTGCATAGTATTGTCGGCGGGGTGGCGGTATCAGCTACGCAAAGTCAAGCAATGATGGGATTACTCAAGCGTAGTCTTACAGAGTTAAGTAAGGATGATGAAAATCAAGTTACAGGTTTTTTAGGTGGCGGTTTGCCAAATAATGCTCAACTTTGGTCAAAAGCAGGTTGGACTAGCAAAGTGCGCCATGATGCAGCTTATATTGAGATTCCAGAGCAGCAACCTTATTTATTGGTCGTATTTATTGAAGGCGTCGCTAGTCAAGATAAAACAATATTGCCGTATATTTCGGGGAAAATTGCTGAATCTAGCAGTGATTTGGTTTTTAAGTAAGAGATCCCCCCTTTTTCAAGGGGGGAAAATAAATATCTTTTTTTGATTTCCGCAAGAAACGGGTGGTTTTGATCTGGGGAAAATAAATATCTTTTTTCGATTTCCGCAAGAAACGGGTGGTTTTGAGCCTGGGCTATCAATACATTGGAAGTAATAGACGAAATATATTTATGACTTCCTTTGTCGAAACTAGCAATTATCAGCTTATTGCTAAAGCGATCGCCTTTATAAGTGAAAATCATTTACAACAGCCAGATTTAGCAGCAGTTGCAACCCACGTAAACTTAAGCGAATATCACTTTCAAAGGCTATTTACCAGATGGGCGGGTATTAGTCCTAAGCGTTTCTTGCAATATCTGACGGTAGAATATGCCAAAGCAAAAATAGCTGAAACAAAAAGCTTATTAAATCTTACTGGAGATGTGGGGTTATCAAGTCCGGGGCGTTTGCACGATCTTTTTGTGACGTTGGAAGCTATGTCGCCCGGTGAATTTAAAACAGGCGGGACAGGATTACAAATTATCTATGGAGTGCATGAAAGCCCTTTTGGTGAATGTTTAATTGCTATGACTGCTCGTGGTATTTGTAATCTGCGTTTTTTAGATAATACTTGTAAAGACGTTGAGCAGCTTTTGCGCTTAGAGTGGTTAAAGGCTGAGATTGTTCAAGATAGACAAGCCACTAGAGAGATATGCGATCGCATTTTTGCCCCCATTGCTACCAATCAGCCTTTAGTTCTTTTCGTTAAAGGTACTAATTTTCAAATTCAAGTTTGGCGGGGGTTATTAAGAGTACCGTTTGCAGGACTTGCAACTTACCAAAGTTTAGCAAATGCGATCGGTTGTCCCACTTCAGCTAGAGCCGTTGGTAACGCTTTGAGTAATAATCCCGTTGGCTATTTAATTCCTTGTCATCGAGTAATTCGGGAATCTGGCGAATTGGGTGGTTTTCGTTGGGGATTGGAGCGAAAGAAAATGCTGCTAGGTTGGGAAGCAAGCCAAAATCATGACAAAAGAAATAATACTTCCGCGTAACTAGCGTAAGTTTTACTAAATCTGAGTGAAATCTGAAAATATTGATTAGTATACTGTTGATGCTGACAATCAGCTTTGATAGTAGTAATGGAATTGCACATGAACCTGTACCGATTGCTTCAATCCCTTGGCATTGCCAACCCTGGCGGTACAGGGTGGCTGGCGGTAATATTCACTTTTGTAGTAGCTTGGGTGACAACTTACCGTTTTATTCCAGCCGTGCGCTCTTTTGCCTTGCGTGTGGGTTGGGCAGATCAGCCTAACGCCCGAAGACTCAACCACGAACCGTTGCCCAATGCTGGCGGATTGGCTATCTATGCAGGAGTAGTAGCGGCGCTCATTCTCGCTACATTTTTGCGCCCCATTGTCTTAGAAAATGTGCTGGCAGAAGTCCTAACTATCCTGCTAGGTGGTTCAATGTTGGTGCTAGTAGGTTTTATTGATGACCAATATGGTTTACCTCCCTACATTCGCCTACTCGCTCAGATTTTGGCATCAATGCTGTTAATTGCTAATGGCATCCAGATTCAAGTTACTTTAGGTACGCCCATCGACTCCCTATTATCAACATTAATTACCTTATTGTGGGTGGTGGGAATTACCAACGCTATCAATTTAATGGATGGGATGGATGGTTTAGCAGGAGGAATTAGTTTTATTACCGCTATGAGCCTTTTAGCAGTCTCCGCACAGTTTGAAAGCCGTGCTGCCGCTACTTTTCTCTTAGCTGCTCTAGGCGGTGCAGCTTTGGGGTTTTTACGCCACAATTTCCATCCTTCTCATATAATTATGGGCGATGCGGGAGCTTACTTTTTTGGCTACGTGCTGGCAGCCGCTAGTATTTTGGGTAACTTGAAAGTAAATACTGTATTTGCGATCGTTCCTACTGCTCTATTTTTGCTTTTGCCTGTATTAGATACAACTCAAGTATTTGTACGGCGGTTGATGGCTGGCAAAAATCCTCTTAGCACTCCTGGCAAAGATCATCTTCAT
>CAJQOK010000289.1 GCA_905479905.1 uncultured Aliterella sp. | reverse complement strand
CTTAAGCCGATCGCTATAATACTCCAAGCCACCCCCGAAAGCCCCACTAATCCAGCTTGTTGCCAACCAATATTAGTGCCATCAAAAATCAAATCTACCAGCAAAAATGTAATTGCTTCGACTAAACCAACTGCAACACCGAGTAAAGCTAATTCTTCGCGCGATCGCATTTTTCCGGCATAATTACTAGCAAGTATGCCCCCAACCGCCCCTGCCAGTAAATACTCTATATTAATTCCTAAGCTTGCGGGTAATAGCACTATTACGAGTGCTATCACCGTAAATCCCAACGAGGGAGCGTAAAAACTGCCTAAAAGCAAGCCAATTGCGGGTAAACTTGTATAGTTAAATCCTAAAGTTGTGATTAAAGTTGTACTCAAAGTCAGCAGCATAACTAAAATGCGATCGCGCTGCTGTAAAGTACAACCTAGTTGTCTTTTGATTAAAACAAAAACCCCCACTGAACCCGTTACAAAAGTTCCTAGTTGCAGCAAGCTGTACCAGCGAATTTCTCGCCGACTCAAATCAAAACGATCTAGCAATACAAAGGCTGCATGGTCGATTTCTTGCCCAGCTTTGACAATAGTTTCACCTTGCTGTACTTCTAATATTATGGTATTAACAGAAGACGCGGCAAGTTCTGCTTGATATTTTGTTTTAGCAACGTCTTCAATCAAGTTTGGCTGCAAAACGTTAATTATTAGTCCTTTCGCCCACGATTGAGCAGTTTTTGGTAAGGCGCTAAAAACATTCAGTTGTACATCGACGGCAGCTTTGATAATATCTGGCGGTAGTCCTGGGGCAATTCCTTGAGTTAAAATCCGATCTATGCTGCTATTGATTGCCGTTTGAGTTTTTTTCCATTCTTCGTCTGACAATTCCAGCACTAACTTGTCAATATTTCTAGGATTAAGAGCAAGTTTAGTTTTTGCTTGGGCGTATTGCTGCCGAATTTGCGTAATTTTATTAATTAATTTAGTAACATTTTCTGGTGAACGCCAACTCAAGGATTGCAATTCTATGATTGCTTCGGCTGTGGGGTTATTTACTGGGGTACTGGGCTTATTTTTACTAGCTGATTGGGCTTCAAAAGTTGCTACTACTAATTTCCACTCCCATTCTGGGCAATTACGCAAATAACGTTGCACGGAAATTGACAAAGTTGATGTTTCGACAAACGGAAAACTCCCAGCTATCCGCCGACTTTCATCACTTGCAACAAGGATTTGTTGAAGCTGGGCTTCAACTTGTTGATTTACGACTTCGTTAATTTTTAATATAGGTGAAGCAACGGTACGGGCGGCTTTACGTTCGGCTTTTGTTGTTTCAATATCTTCTATACTTATGCTGTAAGGTGCGGTGATTGTCTGCGGCGCAATTGTACCTATAGCTAACCTGGGCTGATTATAGAATCTATGTCCTAAAACTGTAGTAAGTGCGATCGCACCTAAACAAAAAATGGCTATAGAATGATACTTTTCTAGCCCCCGCCATAGTTTTAACCCTGATTTAATCACAGAAAACCAATCAGCCATTTTTTTTTGGCTTGCGGATACTTGGCAAAGCAACTCTTTTTGGCGTTTAGGCTTAGGAAAATTAAATAAGCGCAGCTTTTTCATTAACTACATCGGCTACAAAGTAAATAAAAAAACAATTTTCAGTCCTTTCAATCTAATTATCTACCTGTTGCGGATTCTCAAGGGCCAATTTACAATCCTTTAAATTGTCTAACGCCAACGAATAACACGGGGTGCAGCAACCGCCGTAGATATTAGTTGGGCTTTGCTGTCGTACACTCCTGACCATACAGCAACTAAATCCTCGGATAATTGTAACATTTCTGCTTTTGGGCTAGTTTGCGAGTCGGCAACTATTTGCCAACTACTAGGAATATTGGCGGCGCTGTTGTAAGCGCCCGATAGTGCGCCCACAATTTCCTTGCTAGTAAAAGGCGATTGAATACTCCTTTTTACACTGAGGTTAATGTCTTCTACGGTACTCAAAAAATAATAAAATGCTAAAGCCACAGAGGTTGTAACGTTACTTTCCTTGGCAATTATAGTTTTCTCTATCCCTGCTTTTTGCTCTAATAAAGTCTGCACTTGTTGCAATGCGTCGGTTAACTCTGTATTTGGCGCGTCTATAAAGCTAACTATTTGCGGAATTAACTTAGTGGGGTAAAGTTTTTCTGTCAAAGCTTGGGCGATCGCATACCCAATTGCTAATATACTCTCTTGAATAACTGGTTCATACTGCCAAATACTAGCTACAGATAGCAAATTTGAGCGCAAGTTAATTTTGTTATCGTGATAAAAAAGCGCCAATGGTAAGGTTGCTACCACTGCTTGCAACGGTGTTAATTCTAGGATTAAAAGCTTTTTTAGCCAGCTATCCCGCTCAAATCTACCCAATTCTACCAAGCTTTGCGCCCCTGGAATTAGTAGTTTAGCGATCGCAGTAGAGTTGGATTTGCTAGGATTAGTAATTTTCTCGGCTATTGTTGCGCCTAATAAAGCACCGTGAAATCGGCTAGTTATTGAGTAGCGCATAAAATTCAATTACTAAACGTTGTAAGAAGCGCTCATTTCTTGCTGTGCAACTAAATGATGAATCAGCGCCTGCAATCCTAAACGATAACTTTCTGCGCCAAACCCGCTAATTTGTCCAATAGCGACGGGTGCAATATACGAGTGATGGCGGAAAGCTTCGCGCTGATAAATGTTACTCAAATGCACTTCTACAGTGGGCAATTTAACAGCAGAAATTGCATCTCTAATTGCTATGCTCGTGTGAGTGTACGCCCCAGCGTTAATTAAAATTCCTTGGTATTCGCTGGAGTTATGAATAGTATCAATTAGTACGCCTTCATGGTTTGATTGCACTACAAACACTTTCGCCCCTAACTTTGCAGCTTCTGCCTCTAAGGAGCGATTGATTTCATCCAAAGTTACAACGCCATAAATCCCTGGTTCGCGTTTCCCCAAAAGATTTAGATTTGGCCCATGCAGCACTAAAATACTAAACAGATTTAATGTCAGCACAATATTAAACTAACGACGACGATGGCGATCGTTAACAGGAATAGGGATAAGTTCTGGTTCTGGCTCTGCTTCTGGCCCTAACAAAGTTTCTATCAGCTTACGCGCCCAGTCTTTTAAATTTTCTAGTACCTTTTCAATGTAGTCCATTGAGCCAGTTGCTCCTACAATATCTGTTTAGTTTTCTACTGTACGTTAAAAATAACGAAATCTTGCGATACATTATATTGTCTTAAGCTTATATGCGACTCTAGAGCAGATTCATCCCACTAAAGAAAGGTAAATAAATTTAAAACTGAGTATTTTTAACATTTCTACATATATCTTAAACCATTGTGACCCATTATGTTGTT
>CAJQOK010000288.1 GCA_905479905.1 uncultured Aliterella sp. | reverse complement strand
GCTATAAAGTTTAATATAACCATTGTGAGCAGTAGCGATCGCCTGCACAATAGATAGCCCTAGTCCCGCCCCCTCCGAACGACGGTAGCTATTAGCAGCGCGGGCAAAACGTTCAAAAATTCGCTCTTTGTCCGCCGAGGCAATTCCAACTCCTGTATCTCTAACCCAGAAACGAGCTTTGCCATTAGCCACCGCCGAACCTAGGGCAATGCGATCGCCTACGGTTGTAAACTGGGTAGCATTTTGAGCTAAATTCATGACTGCTTCAGTAATACGCTGGCGATCGCCCATAAGTTGACCTCTACCGAAGCCGTCTAAATGCCAGTCTCGATCTGCCAAAGCTGTAGCTTTAGCAAACAATTCTTCTGTTAGCAAATCGACTTCTACCGTCTCTAAGCACAAAAAGTCCGGTCGTTCTGCTTACGCGGCGCAAAGTTAAATCATTAACAAAACGGCTCATTCGGTCTATCTCATCAAACACCAATGTTAAGGTTTCTTGTTGTTCGTCAAGATCGTCTCCCATCAATTCTAGATGACCGCGAATAATTGTAATTGGCGTTCGCAGTTCGTGACTTGCATCATTGATAAAGTTGCGCTGACTTGCAAAAGCTGCTTGCAATCGATCCATCATCTCGTTGAAAGTAATGGCAAGTTCGGCAATTTCACCTCTACTATCCACCGTAAGACGTTGCGTCAAGTCTGATTCGCTAATAGAGTGAGCCGTAGTAGTTAGAAGCCGCAACGGAGCTAATATTCGCCCAGCAGCTAACCAAGTTAGCATCAAAGCCGCACTCACCACAATGACCGAGACTTGAATCACCGCCTTTACTGCATCCAGTCCTTCAGCACGTTCCCCCGCCGTCGTATGCGCTGCCGCAAATACCCCGATGGTTTCGCCGTCAATTTTGACAGGTTCAACTATATAAAGAACTTTGCCGATATCGCTATCTAAAGTTTCCACTTCTCCCTGCTCCGAATGGCTGAGTTTTGCCCAACGTCTCATTAACTTAGAATCTGGCTGGAGTGGTTTCGGTAGCCCTCTAGGACTAGATTTATAAAATTGTTCGTCGATGATGGCAATTAAAAAACTATCATCTTCGGGAAGCTGACGCGACAAATAGGTTCCTATTACTTTGGCTAAATTTTCTTTATAAGACGAACGCGCGATTATTTGTTTTCTGCTCAATTGCTGTAATGCTTCTGTTGGCATCCCAAAATTGGCAGTCACTTCTGTTCTAAATGTTTCTACTTCTGAAGCTAGATCCGCTCTTACCCGTGCATCTATACGGGCAAAAAGCAGCCAACGAATCGCTGGAATTGCCACTAGCATAGACAAGACCATTAGAACTGCATACCAGATCAGAATGCGGGTTCGCGCTTCCCCTGCTACTCGCCGCCACTGCTGAAATGGTTTGGTTTTCACTGTTCGCTACTTACCTTTCACTAAAAAATTATCTGCAACTATCGTAGTTAGTTAAAGTTATACAAGTCAAGCGTATATATAAAATATGGTTATTGCGATCGCACTGGGGTAATTATCGGCATTACTAATACTTGTGCTTTGCGCTTACAAATAGAAGATGGTTCAGAAATACACCTTAAGCCAGGTAGTGTTAGTCTTGGCTATAGATAATTCATTGAAGTTTACAAAAGAACATCTTAAAATTACGAGAGCTTAATAATTAAGCAATACTTTAGGGGGAAAATGAATCAGCAATACAATGATCACCGCAAGCCTGTACGCCAAAAGTCGTTACTGATTAAAAGCCTTTGTTGGATAGGTGTTGTTAGTATTTTTAGCAATAATCAAGTATTTGCTCAAACTGAGAGCGCCTCCGATAATCTTGTCCCCCTACCTACTGTGGAAGTTGCGCCGCAACCATCGTCAGATAGATTGCAAAGGTTGCAACGTAGGTTAGTTAGACCCAAAGCTAAAGTTGTTGTCCGCCAACAAGCTGCACCCCAGCCTAGAGTAGCTACTTATGTAGCACCATCGCGTAGAACTGCTGTTCAAAAAACTCAAGATTATAACGGCGCATTTATCGATCCGACAGATTACAGTACGGGCGCTACCAGCACTTACGAAGCCCCTAGTAAAGTTATTTTTTCCCAGCGTCCCAGCCGTAAATCTCAGCCTCAGACCATAATTACAGCTAGAGGTAATTCCTTTCGGGTATCTACTCCTCAAAAACCTCAACCAAACGCAAGTTGGGTAAGCAATAGTCGCGTCGTAGCTACTACAGCAATACTTCCCGTCGAAGCTAATACAACAAGTAGAATCCGCTATACAAGTTCTAGGCGATCGCCTATAAACTCAACTAATGTATTGCGATCGCCTATAAATAGACAAAAGGCTTTTAAAAATGTCGTAGCC
Organism: uncultured Aliterella sp.; assembly: GCA_905479905.1. Classification (GTDB taxonomy): domain Bacteria; phylum Cyanobacteriota; class Cyanobacteriia; order Cyanobacteriales; family Chroococcidiopsidaceae; genus Aliterella. The sequence continues at coordinate 370 of CAJQOK010000288.1, read as the reverse complement.
TTACCCAAAATACCTGTTAGTAGCTTCTATAACCGCACAATTAGACCTACAGGAATGCTGGGTAACGATAATACAAACATGATGTTTCCGCTCCCCATACCTACAGCAATTACATCGTTGTTTGGCTGGCGGATTCATCCTATTACCGGAGATCGTCGCTTTCATGCGGGTACAGACTTGGGTGCAGCTATGGGTACGCCCGTTATTGCCGCTTATAGTGGTAACGTAGTGGTTTCTGACCTCATGGGCGGTTATGGTTTAGCGGTGGTTTTAGATCATCAAAAGTTTGGTAACAAACCCTTTACGCTCACTTATCAGAAATATTTGTGCAACCTGGTCAAGTAGTAGAACAAGGTACAGTAATCGGGCG
>CAJQOK010000287.1 GCA_905479905.1 uncultured Aliterella sp. | reverse complement strand
GAGTGATCAACTCCGTACCATAAGCGTTGAACTGCACTGCTACGGTGCATTGTACCTCTTGCGCCGCCTACTTCCAGCCTCCCCGCCCTGTCCCAGTCTTGCTCGTCGCCTTTGCCATTAATAATTGGGTGAATAAATCCTGCTGGGCGAGAATCTAGCTTTGCTTCGTGGACTTCTACCGGATGCCGAATATTAGACGGAATTGGCTCATCTAGGGCTTGGTAGATGTTGTACAAATGCTCTCTAAATAACTGGTCAAAAATGGCATCTTGGTTTGAGGAATGTCCTTCGCCAAACCACCAAAACCAGTCGGAACCTTCGGCTGCATACAGAGCTTCCCAGGCGGCGGGGTTAGTTTCTTCGGTGGCTTCAGGATGGTTAGCTAAGACTGTTCTCGCCTCAGTCAGCAAGTCCCAAGCGCGGTTTTTAGCCCGATCGCCAATCCAAGTTGTAAAGCTGCCATCGACCCAAGAGCCGCTATGTAGGCGATCGCTCGGTAAAGTTTCTGTAGCCGGGAATTGGTCGAGATACTCCGATACCGTTACAAGTTTTATTTGCTCGTTGTCGCTCAAAGCTTGGTACAAGTTCTCTAAAAATGGTTTGCCATCTTCGGGGTAAAATTCCCAGCAGTTTTCGCCATCTAAGGCAATGGTAACTAAATGCGGCTGTTCTAAGGCTGTGCTACCGCTTGATTGCTGTTGTTTTAAAGAATTTGCGATCGCTTCTAAGTGTCCTACCAAGTCGGCGGCGGCACGTTTTGGTGGCATTGAGCTATAACTAAACCCAATTAAGTCTGATAAACGGTGATCTCTAAATACTATTGCTAATTCCCCTTCGGTCGTCTCTAACCGATAAGGACGATATAACAATTCTGGCTGTAACAGATTTCCCGCCCCATCTCGGTTAAAAAAGTGCTTCAGCGTCCACCCTAATACCGCTTCATCGGAGCAAAGCCATTTAAAACCTTGTTTGGCTACGTAGGGCAGCATTTCCGGGCTTACAGACTGCTCTGAGGGCCACAAACCGCGCGGCGATTGTCCGAATCTATCCTCGTACATATCCCAAGATTTTTGTAGGTGTCTGGGTATATCTTCCGCCCACTGAAAGCGACGTTTGGGCAATTCCATACCTGGTACGGCAATTCGTCCAGAATTTGTATCAGCTAGTAGGGGTAAAATTGGGTGCGTATAGGGCGTAGTTGTAACTTCTAATTGCCCATTCTCTTGCATTTGCCGATGTTGCGGGATGATGCGGCTAAGAATTTGGCGTTGTTTAGAATAAATGCGTTGGCGATCGCTTAAATTAAAATTACGTCCTCGTTTCAACCAATCGGCTATTTCTGGGTCATCCCAAAACAAAGGATCGATCCAAGCTAAATTATGCCAAGCTAATAAATCGCTGTAGTCTTGAGCTTCCCAATTATCTAAACACCACGTCCTACCTTTATCTTGCCTTTGTCCGTAAAGTTCTGCGTACCGGGGATGGGGGTCAATTAAAGTGTGATGGTTGGCATCAAAAAAGTGTTCGATAATAAACTCGTGTTGTTCCCTCGTTATCTTTTCGTCGGGAGTCAGACAGGCGGTTAAATAAGGATCGAAAGCAGTTCCCGCAACGTAATCTTCTAATTGCAATATCAATGAGGGAACTAAGTTTACGGTTTGATGCAGTTTAGGATAGCGCTCTAACAGTAAAACTAAATCCAAATAATCTTTAGTACCATGCAGCCGCACCCAAGGTAAACGATACTGTTGAGAATCAGAGTTGCTGTTATCAAGACCTTTGTACAAAGGTTGATGTTGATGCCAGATAAAAGCTACATACAGGGGATGAGACATAAAAAATCAATTAGTAACGTTATGCGATCGCGCTTTGAAAGTAAAATAGCAAAAGGCAAAAGGAATAATCCCTTTTGCCTTTAAAATTAGCAGCTAATAGCCTTAAATTATCTGTTCAACTTCGGCAATTTCTGGAATCATCTCGCGCAAACGGCGTTCAATTCCCATTCTCAGTGTCATTGTCGAACTAGGACAAGAGCCACAAGCTCCCTGAAGGCGCAACTTAACAATGGGCCCATCTAGTTCTACCAATTCCACATTACCGCCATCAGAAATGAGGTAAGGGCGCATTTCGTCCAAAACTGTTTCCACATTATCGATTGTCAGTTCCATTATTTCAGCCCTCTATTAACTTGCAAAGCATATATTATCTATGTTAGATCCAATTAAACTGTTGCAGGTTCTAGCAATTTTACATTAGAAAAGCTAAACTCTGTCGTCGTGCGCGTACCATTTTCGTAGATTTCGATCGCTTCATTAGTCATGATATGGTAATCGCCCACTGGCTCAAAGGTATCCTTGAACTTCATTGTGCGGGTAATTTCCTGAGTCTGAGGATTGCGAAAAACCACATCGTAGCGCGACGATACATACCCATTACCTGTATCTAGGCTTTCTTGGGTATCAATTACAAACGCCATTCTGCCCATAACGCGGCTAACTTGACAAATTTCTGTACCGCGAATTTTGTAGTTAGACCCCATTGAGTCGCCTTTCACCAAAATTTCAGTTGCGCCACTTTCATCGCTTGCGCCAAGTGTAAACTCATTTTTGCCGTGCGCTTGTTCAAATTGGGATCTTTTGCGGTGGGTGACTATATCTCGCAGTTGGGTATAAACGCTTTCTTTGACAGTTTCATCTTCCATCCCTTCCACATCTACGCTAAGGTCGCGGTTGATGCGAATTTTGCCATTGTAAACTTCATCGCCTTGCTTAATTTGCACGTCGGCGTTGTAACCGGGAAAGTTTGCATCCCAAGTGTAACGATTTTCGTAAGCTGCTTTAAATAAGTCACGAGCAGTCATGGTTTGAGTCATAAAGCCTTTTTTACTAACACTTTTTCCAGTTTAACTATGTTGTCACCATATTTGCGTATGGGATTCTAAGCTAGAAAAACGTTTCTTATTGCATACCTTGTAGTTATGGCAGATTATCAAGTTCGGCTAATTAATAGCGCGACTTCCTTAGATTGTACTATTACCGTACCAGGCGATCGCTATATTTTAGAAATCGCCATTGAATCCGGTATTCGCTTACCTTCTGGCTGTGGTCAAGGCGAGTGTTCGGCTTGTGTGGCTAAGTTATTAAGCGGTGAAGTAGATCAAAACGAACAAAAATTTCTCCGTCCTTCTGAATTAGCCGCCGGGTATGCAGTCACTTGTGTAGCTTACCCATTATCTGATTGCACCTTACAAACCCATCAAGAACAGGTTTTATACCCATCATCGTTGTACGTATCGCCGCCAAAGGCGCAACCTGATTAATCTAGAATACAACCGCGTATTTTTGCATTTTCGCAGAGAACAACCGAGAAAATGCGGAGATAGCTTTAATTAAATCAAAAGAAAACAGTATTTTTACGGGCGCTCAATCTAGATATAAATGATTAAATCAACTTAATTAAACAGATTTATCCTCCTGATTTAATTTACATCGCAAGCCTACCAAGGCTTGCGATTACCTAACCCCAACTAAACCTATGCCACTATTTGACACCTTTTTTCACCTTTAGTTTTGTGTCTACTATTGCGGTAACTCTACTAGCTACCGTCTTAGCCTATCAACCAGATTTCCTCTAATTATTCCCGACCGTTTTATACTTAAATATTATCTACCGATCCAAGTTTTGCAAAACTTGGGACATCGCCAAACTACCGTTAATTATTCCTAACCGCTTTATACAGAACTATAATCTACCAAAAAATCGTCTCAACACTTAGCTGAGGCGATTTTTATTAAATATCTTTAGCAATGGTTGCTTTTGCTTCCTGCCACATAGTTTCTAATTCATCAAGGGTATAATCTGTAAGCGGACGACCTGCAAGGGTTTCAACGTGGGATAGCCGTTGAATAAATCGTTGGTTTGTTCCTTGCAATGCAATACTGGGATCGATTTTGTACCAGCGAGCTAGATTAATTAAAACAAATAACAAGTCTCCCAATTCTGCTTGTTGTCGTTCTATGGATTCATTGGCGATCGCGTACTTAAATTCTCCTAATTCTTCCTCAAATTTAGCCCACACTCCCTCTACATTCTCCCACTCAAAGCCAGCTAAGGCAGCTTTTTGAGAAATCTTCATCCCCGCTAGTAATGGCGGGAATGTGCGCGGATAACTACTAAGTTTGCTACTTAATTGAGTAGATTCCCCTTTTTCCTCCGCCTTAATTTGTTCCCAATTTTGCTTTACTTGGCTTACGCTGGTTGCTTCTACATCACTAAATACATGAGGATGACGGCGAATTAGTTTTTGGCTAATCCCTTCTACAACTTCTTTTAAACTAAACTTATTTTCTTCAGTGGCAATTTGCGCTTGTAATATAACCTGTAGTAATAAGTCTCCCAATTCTTCAGCGACTTCTTTTTGGTTTCCACTAGCAACCGCTTCTACTACTTCGTAAGCTTCCTCAATTACATAGGGTGTTAGCGTTTGTTGAGTTTGCGCCAAGTCCCAAGGACAACCACCATCAGGGGATCTGAGTTTCGCAACGATATCAATTAGCTGTTGCAATGCGTCTAGAGTAGCGGAAACTTGGGGGGAGCGGTTTCCCTCCCCCAAGGTTTTCAAGAGAGCGGTTTTAGAGTTATTTGGGTTAGACATCATGAATTGGTAATTGGTAATTGGTAATTGGTAATTGGTAATTGGTAATTGGTAATTGGTAATT
>CAJQOK010000286.1 GCA_905479905.1 uncultured Aliterella sp. | reverse complement strand
AAAGTCTATTTCCGCACTGGTAACTTCTCAAGTATTCGTCTAATAGCCGATGAATTACTGACGATTTTTAGAGTAGTATGAATGGTTTAATTGCAATTAAGCGCGATAGAGCCACAAGCTCGCAAAGCTTCGCCCTGCTAGAATTCCCTATCGCCAGTGCTTTAATTTTTATCGTCTCCCCAAACCTTTTGTGACCCAAATCGATCCCCAACTTCAACCTCTGACACGCACTCAGTTACTTATAGCTATGGGTGTGACTGCCGTTTTATTGGGGTTACTTGCCAAGCTTTGGTTACAATTGGGCGATGTTGCCTTATTGCCTTTGCAGTGGAATGCAGCCACCCTACCCTTTGCCATTGCCATAGCTGCGATCGTCACGACTATTAGCTCTTTAATGTACCAATTTTGGGCAGCTTACCGCAATAGTGCCGATTTTTACTTAGAGTTTGTCCTTAAACCCTTGGTACTGCCTGATTTAATTTGGGTAGGATTATTACCAGGACTCAGCGAAGAACTATTGTTTAGGGGTGTAATGCTGCCAGCATTTGGCACTGATACAACCGGAATCGCTGTATCTAGTCTTTGTTTTGGGATTTTGCACCTGAGCAATTGCAAGCAATGGCAGTACGTTGTCTGGGCTACTATCGTCGGCTTTATTCTTGGCTACAGTGCAGTAATAACAAATAATTTACTTGTCCCAATTATTGCTCACGTCTTGATCAATCTAATTTCTAGTTCTATTTGGAAGCTAAAACATCCACAATCCCAGACAGAGTAAGGTTTTTTTAGTCAGGTATTGTAATATCTTTGATAGCTGCTTCAGCTTGGGGATATTGAGGATTCATTGCTGCTAGTGTATCGGCGATCGCCCGTGCAATTACTAAATTTCTATACCATTTTTTGTTAGCAGGCACAACATACCAAGGTGCATAAGTTGTAGAACAGTTATTAATCGCATCTTGATACGCTAACTGATAATCATCCCACCACAACCGCTCGTTGACATCATTAATTGAAAACTTCCATAGCTTGTCAGGGTTTTCTAAACGACTTTCTAAACGCAGTTTTTGTTCAGCTTTAGAGATGTGGAGAAAAAACTTAATTATCGTAATATTACTAAGAGTAAGCATTTTTTCAAAATCATTAATTATCTGATAGCGTTTTTGCCATACTTCATCTTCCACTAATTTTTTAACTCGCACAATTAGCACGTCTTCGTAATGAGAACGATTAAAGATTGTAATCATTCCTTTTTGCGGGGTATGTTGATGATAACGCCATAAAAAGTCATGATTTGATTCTTCTAAACTAGGATGTTTAAACGACCAAACGCGGCAACCTTGAGGATTGACACCGCTAAAAACTTGTTTAATTGTGCCATCTTTACCCCCCGTATCCATTGCTTGCAAAACAATTAATAAACTGCGTTGATTTTCCGCATAAAGACGCTGTTGCAGCGCTCCTAAGCGATCACGTTGATAAACAAGTTCTTCGATAATATCTTTCTTTTTTCTGTAACTTTCGCACAAATTAGCATCAAAATCAGCTAACTTAATCAATTTTCCTGGTTCTACGCGATAGCGGGGATAATCAGGCTTTGGTGGCGAACTAGAGCTTGTTTTTGGTAAGAAAGTTACTTGCTCAATTGCTGAATCTGTAGCTTGTTTAGTTTGAGAACTTTCTGCTTGTTTGGGGCTATTTTTTGACTTAGACTTATCTTTTTGCAAAATTACCTCCAAGTTTTCTAAATAATTTAAATTACTCTTTCTTAGGCATGATGCAATTGAAGATGTAGCACACAAATATTAGTAATAAGTTCTAATTTTATTTTACTCATGGAAACCCAAAAAAACACTAATCCTGACAACAATCAAATTACTCAAGAGCAGCGTAACAGCGTACTTACTCCAGAGCAAACGCCTTCATGGTCTTGGGGAATTACCCTAGTATTGATAGCTTTAGGAGGTCTAGTTATATTTGCAGGTTTCTATTTTGGCATTATCAATGTGTAGAATAGCTTACCAATTTTAAAAATTTTCTTAGTATAAAAAGGATGACTAACTTAGTCATCCTGCTAAAGATTGATAAGAATCAAAGAAATCGCCCACAATAATTATTGATGAATTTGACCATTAGGCATAATAGTTCCCCGCAAATTTGCGCCTGTTAACTTAACCATAATGCGATCGCCTGCTCCCACTTTAGCACCGCTCAAATCGGCTCCACTCAAGTCTGCACCGCTAAAATCTGCTCCAATTAAGTTACTTTCGCGCAAGTTAGCATTACTAAGATTTGCTTGCAATAAGTTAGCTCTAAATAAATTTGCTCTAGATAGATCGGCTTCTTGCAAATTGACTTTATGGAGAAAAGCATCGCTCAAGTTAGCCTCGCTGAGATTAGCTTTGCTTAAGTTTCGGTAAGAGAAATCTTTTTCTTGGAGATTTGCACCTCTTAAATCTACGCCGCTTAAGTCGCCATGAGACTTTTTAGGCTGACTGTAAGACGCATAATGAGATTGATGCCGGGAAGATTGAGAGTAACTAGATGGTGGTGGTGGCGGTGGCGGCGACTGGGGCGGCTTTTTTGGTGGCGAAGATTGATAATAGCTTGGTGGCGACGATTGTGGCGGCTTTCTTTGTTGAGAAGTGTAAGCTGTGGGAGTGCGATCGCGCGTTTTTACTTCACGCAGGCGATCGCGCGCGTGATTAATTTCTTTAATTTTGTCTTGTGCTTTTTGATGTAGCCGCAGATTATCTTGAGGAATGCGATCGGGATGCCAAATAAAAGCTAAGTCTTTGTAAGCTTGATTGACTTCTTCGAGGGATGCTCCTGGCTCAAGCCCAAGTAATCTGTAACATCGGTCTAGATCGTTCATCTACACCAAACCCTAATACCATTCTTTTTATTGTGCCTTGCACAGAGCAAAATAGGCAGCAAGTATCAAAAACAATTAAAAATTGTTCTATAACTGACCCTTTCCTGCGCTCCTGATTTTTCCGGCAATAGGGAGAAAGGATCGCCCAATTTACCCAATTACACTCTATTTTGACGTAATTATTGCCATTGGTCTGATAACTTTTTTATATAAAACGCAATGGCGCAAAGTTTTAGGAATTTGAGCTAGAAAATCAGGCTGTACCTGTCAATCGACTACGCAGCCCAACTTAAAATCTAGAGCGCGATCATGCAAGTTCCCTAACGTTTTTGTATAATTAATCAACGTAGTTAAGACGTAAAATAGAAACAAATCTCAGTAAGCCTAGTCTTATTGCAGATGGTACTTTACAGTTTTAGTGTCGTAACGGGTGTATGTCGATAAGCTGGCATGGACAATAGAATGTTTTAGGGATGAAGTACAATGGCTCGTTACACTTGTTTTTTTGCTGTAAATTATGGAAATAATCTTAATTTAAGACAATCAATTAAGGAAGTTTTGCTCCATTGTAACTTAGACATTATTTATGACCAAAGCGAGTATATTATGGCGCGGGAAATTCCAGGCAACGTATCTTTAGCTAAATTAGTATCCGTAGAAGTACTGATTGATGGAACGACAGCTACTGAAGCAAAAACGCGAGTGAGCTTAGTTGTAAAAAATGAGGAATTGCCTTTGCAAGTTGCCAATCACTGTTATCAGGTGTTTGAGAGAGTAAACAGCACAATTGCTCTCAATCAAAATTGGCAAAGTGTAGAAAGCCTTGCTAGTTGAGCAAAAAAATCAACGATAGTTCACTCATCAAAATCTGGCATCATATTAGGGCCAATTAGCGTTACATCAAACTCGTCTGTTGGCAACGATGGCATATTCTCGCGGTTGAGTAAATAATATATCGCCCGCACTTGAGGTCCAAAAATAATCTCATCTCGACTTTTTAGATCGTGAGCCAAGATTTTTCGCCCATTAATTAGCATTCCATTGGCGCTAGGCTTACCCTTAGAATCGCCGTCAACAATGCGATAATAACAACTACCATCTTCTTTAGGTAGCTGAACTAACGTTGCATGACGGCGCGAAACAAACTGTGAAAATAAACGAATGTCGCACCGGGTGTCTCTACCAATAGAATAAACAGAACTGTCAAGTAAAAATTGCTTACGTCCTTGATCGTCTTCAATAATTAGTAAATGCCTCGGATTGTTTTGAGCAGCCATTGAAGAAATGGTAAGAAAATAGTTAAGGTTTAAGGACTGATAATTCTTTTGCCGCGTAGCGATACAAGTAGTTAAACTACCGTCTCAAATTTTATCATGACTTAGTTTAACTTCAATTAAGCAAAAAACTAGATTCTAGTCTTTGCTGGGAATCTAATCCTACTCAAGGAGAAAAAGTTATACACTTAAAAACTGGTAATGGGTAATGGGGAGAATACAGGATTGCAGAAAGGAAAAATTATTACTCTTTCAGTAACGCCAAAAACCGTTGACAGCGCGATAGCGCAAGCGCGCCCGGTTACGGGCTTCGCATATTTAACTAAACGTACTAGGCATTAACTAATTTATGGAGCAAAATTTACCTACAGAGATTATATTGACGCACCCACGTCAATGTTTAGGCAATGTTCAACTAGATTGGACACCCCAACCAGGTAACTATGTTGATGTTGGCGATCACACCTATGCAGTTTTAGAACGTCGTCACCGCTACCATTTAAAGGCAGGACGCTATAAATTGCAGAAAATAGCCTTATTTGTTCAATTGGCGCAAAGACCGACCGAGAGCAGCCTTGTAGATGGGCGCTGGGTAGTTGGCGATGCTAGTTGCCGCTTTAATGCTCGTTCCGAAATCCTCCGTTGCGCCGTCAACCCCGAAGGACTTTGCAACGGGTGTCGTTTTTATGAACAAGAAGAATTTGCTACGACGGCAACATTTCCCCCACTGTCAAATGATTCCCATTAACAAAATCTCCGCCTGACTGGGGCTTTTTGCCAGCTAACTGCACTTTTTTTAATAACAACATTCCTTCGCCTGTTTGAATTACCGCCCCCATGCCTTTAACAATACCGACCAGTGTACCAGGAGGGCTGGAATTAGAGAATTGAATTACATCCGCCGTTTCTAGGGGGACAGCAGCGAGAATTTTGA
>CAJQOK010000285.1 GCA_905479905.1 uncultured Aliterella sp. | reverse complement strand
AAATTGTTGCCCTAATTGGTGGTGGCTTTGTCGATACTCTGGGACGGGGTGACAGTACATTAGGTTTAGCCAATTTAGCTGGTTCAGCAATTTTAGGCAATTTTCAAGGCACGTTTAGCCGCATTGGTAATGCTTTTGGTTTAGACGAATTGCGGCTATTTCCGACGGTCACGACTTCTGAAGAATCGCGCAATTCAACTTTGGGATTAGCAGCCGAAGGTAATGTCGATCTTTCGCGCAATCTTTCGGTGTCGGTGCTAAAAATACTCACCACTAACGACCCTACCCAATTTGGTTTAAGTTATCGGTTAAGCGATCGCGTCCGCATCCGGGCTTCATCAAATTTAAACGCTGAAAGTTTGGCAATTTTCGAGTACCAAAACAGCTTTTAAGTTCACCTTTAAACAAAAGTATAATTTAATACTGGTTACTTACTTAACTCTCTATACAAAAACAATTAGTTAACTTCACAGTAATTTTACATAAGAGTGTATATTCATAAGTTACACTCGGTCTATTAAAAGTTTACTCATTAATTAATATAAAAAAGCTTTTATTAAGCAACTAATTTGAGATAAATAAAACTAATTATCTAGTAACAGGCTAGTTGGGTTATTGCGTCAATTTGTAGTAAAAGGAAAATCATGTTTTCAGTGAAAAAACTATCAATTATTACCGTCGGAACGGTTGCAATCGGACTAGGAAGCGTTGCACCCGTCACCGCAGCTTCTTTGTATAACATTACTGGTTTGAGTTTCTTGCCTTCAGATATTAACGACAGCGCTCAGGTAGTAGGACAAAATTATCTATGGCAAAATGGCAATGTTATCGATTTAACTACCCTTCCGGGCGCTAACAACAGCCCTATTTTTGCTACATCTATCAATAATAAGGGTGCGATCGTTGGTGGTGGATTGACTGCTACAGGGCAAGCAGCATTTATCTCAGATGGTAATACAATTTCTGACTTACCAATTACCTACTGTAACAACATTACTTTTTGTTCTGCTAGTGTTGAAGACATCAATGATTCCGGTACAGTAGCGATAAGTTATGATGGTTACCTTGGTTTTATCCAACAAAGTGACGGGACAACAACTCAATTACTATCTGCTAGAGGCGTTTTCAATATTGCTGTCAACAATCAAGACCAAGTGGTTGGTAGTGCTGTCTTTACTGGTGGTAGTGCTGTTGGCTTGTTTTCTGGAAATACAACAGGAAGACAGACTACTTTGGTTGCTGCTGCTGAACCCGAATCTTTTTATCGTCTAAATAGGTCTAGCGCAAATGATATAAATGATGTAGGTGATATAGTTGGCTCTGGTTTAGTTAGTACATCTATAAATGATTCTGCCCTTGAGGCAACTTTATGGACAAATCCCTCTACCCCTGGAGTTAGTTTAGGGACTTTGGGTGGTGAAAATAGCGAAGCTTTAGGCATCAACAACTCTCAGCAGATAGTTGGTACTTCTACCCTCACTGATAGCTCAACACAACACGCTTTTTTATGGGAAGATGGCAACCTAATTGACCTCAATAGCTTGGTTGACCCCGGTATAGGTTGGGAATTAACTTCAGCGTTTGAGATTAATAATAATGGAGACATTATTGGAATTGGCAACTTTAACGGCGAACAGCGCGGCTTTATCGCTAAAGCAGTACCCGAACCAACTTCAGTTTTGGGAGTATTAGGTTTAGGATTATTTGGTCTTAGTAATTGGCGTAAACGCAAGAAATAATCATACTGTAGAGACGTTGCTTTGCAACGTCTTTAACCATTTTCCACCGCACCTAGAGCTTTTAAGGTTGATTTTTGGGCCTGAGTCAAGCCTTTGACATTAGTAATTTGCATTCCAACGCAAGGACGAGGCGATCGCATTGACAAAAAACAATTCTCCGTTTCTAGATTCCAAGCTTTGATAGTTTCGTCAAAACTGCCGCTAAAAACAATTTGTTTGGGTATAGACGCAGACATGGCGATCGCATAGACAATTCCTGTGTGTCCGATCATTTGGCTACATTCGCAATTTTGTAAATTCCATTGACGAACAGTTTGGTCAATGCTACCGCTCACTAATTGCCAATTATCGGCGGTAGAAAGAGCCGTTGCTATTGGTTGGTAAGAAATCGAAGTAATAGGGGCGGTATGTCCCTCTAATATATGCGTACATACTCTTGTAGTGATATTCCAGACACGGATAGTTTGGTCAAAACTACCACTAGCTAATTGTTGACCATCAGGACTAAAAGAAACTGCCCAGACGCTATTAGTATGCCCTCGCAGCGTAAAAATACATTGTCCCGTGCAGACTTCCCACACTTTAATAGTTTGGTCAAAACTACCACTAGCTAACTGTTTGCCATCAGGACTAAAAGCCACCGCCGTTACTGACGCTGTATGTTCTGTCAAAGTTTGCAGGCATTTTCCGGTTTTTACTTCCCACACTTTGACCGTTTGGTCGTAACTAGCGCTGGCTAAAAAGTCGCCATCAGGACTAAAAACCACTGACCAAACCCAACTAGAATGACCCATTATAGTCCGCAGACATTCCCCAGTTTTATAGTTCCATAATTTAATAGTGCGATCGGCGCTACCTGTGGCTAAAACTTCTGCTTGCGGCGCAAAAGCTACACTCCAAACGCGGTTAGTATGTCCTTGGATGGTTTGAGAGCATTCACATTGAGCTAAATTCCATAGCCGAATAGTTTGGTCTTCGTGTCCGCTTGCTAAGAAATTACCGTCGTTACTTAAAGCAAGTGCCAAAACTGAATTAGTATGTCCGATAATAGTGCGATAGCGCCAGCGCGCTCGCAGAGCTTCGCATTCCCCAGTTTTAATATTCCACAACGCCGTTGCATGGTCATCTGCCCCACTAGCTAGTTGTTGATTGTCAGGACTAAACGCCACACTCCAAACGCGGTTAGTATGTCCAATAAAAGTTTTTTTGCATTCAAGGGTTTTGATATCCCATTTGAGAGTTTGATCGTAACTGCTACTAGCCAACCATTGCCCATTACTACTAAAAGCTACCGCCGTTACTACCCCTGCATGGGCGGGAATAATGTTCAAGCATTGTCGAGTATTAACATCCAAAAACCTTAAAGTTTGGTCGTAGCTACCACTAACAAGAGTTTGCCCATCAACGCTAAAAGCAACAGTTCTCACCCAGTTTGTATGCCCTTGGAGATAATGACAATTACCCGTTGCTAAATCCCATAGTGCGATCGCATTATCTTCAGATCCACTAGCTAAAATTCGTCCATCAGGACTAAAAGCCACCGACCACACGCGCTCAGAGTGTCCTTGTAGTACGCGGGGGGGATTTTTGATATTGCTTAAATCCCAAAGCCTAATCTCTCGATCTTGACCGCTAGTAGCCAAAGTTTGCCCATCCGGACTAAAAGCTACCGTATTTACTGAATAAGTATGCCCTTCTAAAGTAGCTAGACAATTTCCAGATTTTACATCCCAAAGCTTGACCAAATAATCATCCGCCACACTTGCCAAAATTTGCCCATTCGGGCTAAATGCGATCGCCCAAGCCCAGTTTCTATGACCTTTGCAAATAGTTAATTGCTTACCATCGCTAACTTGGCAGATATGAATTTTGCCGCCAGTATCGCTATTTGCGAGTAATTGATTATCGGGGCTAAAAGCAACACCAGTAATGCCGCCAAAAGTTTCCGCAAATACACAGCGATCGATCTCTGCGTGAGTAAAGTTGAATTGATGCAGTGTTACGTTAGGTAAGTAAGCTTGACGAATAGCTAAATGAGAATAGTCTGTAGCATCGCCAAGGTCAATTTGCAGATGCCAGTACAAGTTAAGCAAGTTTCCAGCAACATAACCATTTTGGTAAGCAGACTTTGCGCGTAAAGTCTGCAAAAGCTGGTCGAGATGGGCTTTAAGTAGCTGCTTATTTTCAAAGCTATTTTTTAGCGCTTCACCTACAGGTTGCAGAATCAGCCGAATTTGCGCTTCGCGGATGTAGTCTTTGGCGGAAGCTTTAATTAAGGCATAGCTATTAAGTAACTGCAATTGGTGATGAGCTATTTCAGTATAAAACTGTTTA
>CAJQOK010000284.1 GCA_905479905.1 uncultured Aliterella sp. | reverse complement strand
AATAATTAACGGATTTCCTTTGTCTGGTGCTTCATTGTGGGGACAATGATCGGCATTTGCGATCGCATTTACCTACATCTAAACTGCATCTCGTTCATCAAGCAGAAGCGATGTTGAGGAGAAATGAGTACGTATTCAATCAAAAACAGAGATAAATATGCTTTTGACCAAGTGTGTTTAAGTATTAATGAACGAGGTAGGGAGAGCGATCGCGCACGTATAATATCTAGTGGACTTCGTAAAAATTCTGTATAGTACCCCATACAGGGTGGATATATACGGAAAAATTCTGTACGTCCAAATATGAATGTTATACAGAATCTTTCGGCATATTCTGCTCGAAAACCACTGTGATGCTTGTTTATCGTTATTGAATAAAAGATGATTATAAGGAAAATTTCAGTACAATAAATAGTTAGCCGCCCAGACAGCCTAAAAATGAATGATTTGGAGGTAACTCAATAATGTTCAACTCAATAATCATGTTCAATTGGCAACAGTTAGCCCAGATCAAAGAACTCAAAGACTATTTTGAGACTGATTTCCAGGGATTTAGCAAACAGATTGAACATCATATTCAGCAATTGCAGAAACTAGACTCAGAAGAGCTTGATAAACTTGCACTTTTGCGAGTTCTTGAAGTTACAAATGGTTGCACTCAATGGGGATTTAGACGAAAAGATGAGCAATGCTTATCAGTTGACCAGACCCGTGAATGCATGAGAAAGGTGATTGGATTTATTCAAGATAAAAAAATTGATCTTCCAAGTGGAGAGTCTATTTGTTTTACTTCATCCATTGAACAATTGATTGATGAGGGACGTGAGCTTTACCAAGATGCATTCAAGAAAAATATTGCCGATAAAGAGAAAGAATATTATGCATATTCTACAGCGCAGTTCTTAGTATATGGTCGCCAACGTTTGAAGGCTGCAATTCAATTAGTAAAACAGGAGTTTGAATCTCTGTTTACAACGTACTATATCGAAAAAGGTTGCAATTATATTGCGCCATATATCGAGGCGCTTCCTCCTGAAAATCAATGAAATGAGGGGAATCATCCACAATTGACGGACAAAAATACTCATACTCTACTAGAATGAGTGGATAGGAAAAGCGATCGCGGTTTACTGCTACTTTCCTTGAATAAGGCAATCATTAATTTCTGATTTCATCCGATTCTGAGATGGGAGCAAAAATTATATTGTTTCTGCCCACAAGCTGATAATTAACGGATGTACTTTGTCTGGCGCTTGATCATGGGGACATTGACTAACATTTGCGATCGCATTTACCTATATATAAATTGCATCTCGTTCATTAAGCCGAGGTGCGATAGAGCCACAAGCTCGCAGAGCTTCGCACGCACTAGGGGAAAATAGTTGAGTAACTTTATTTAATTGCACGAAGTTCCTCTTGGATGACTCGGCGCAATGTTTCCTCATCTAGGGGCTGCTTTACCTTTTTAAGGTACTCTCGTAAAGCTTCATTCATAATAGTTTGATAGCCTTTACCAGCAGATTCACCCCGTTCTCGGAATGTTTCGAGGATATCATCATCTATATAAATTGTTATACGGGTTTTGCCTGTTTGTGGAATCACAGCACCCCGTTTAGCCTGACTAAAATCATATTCCGCTTTCATACTTTTGTCTCTCCGAACGAGTGGCTGGACGTGCTGAAATAAGTCGAATGCGATGGAATCGCTCGGTATAAATCACAACCAGCAAACGCCAGAGATGATCCATGCCAATCACAATAAACCGTTGTTCGCTTTTGGCAGTTGTGTCTTCAAAAGAAAGAGCATTGGGATCGAATAAAACTGCCTCAGCATCAGAAAAGCGGACACCATGCTTTTGCAGATTAACATCAGCTTTGTTAAGATCCCATTCAACTTCCAGGCATACATTATATGTATAAAACTGAGTGTTGTAGTTGGGGGCAGGAATTTTGTAGGTTTAATTTCCAAGTTTATCAGCTTCCCCGGAAACGTCCAGTGACTGCTCAACGGGTTATAAGTTCATTCCACAACAATATTATGAGCGTGGTTTAAGCATATGCGATCGCTCGTTCATTAAGCCAAAGGGCGATAGCGCCAGCGCGCTCGCAGAGCTTCGCACTTTGGCTTAAAGCTAAGATCGCACCGTTTCCCCCAACCAATCAATAATTAGCGGATTTACTTTATCTGGGGCTTCGTCGTGGGGACAGTGACCAGCATTGGCAATAGGCTTCACTTGCACAGGTTGACCACTATTGCTCAATTCTTGATAAATCTTCGCACCATTAATCGGTGTCCAGGGGTCAGCTTCTCCCCAAATTACTAATAACGGACACTTTACTTTAGGCAATAACTGAGCAGGGGTTGGCCCTGGAGGTGCAGTTAAAATTGACACAAAAACTTGTTGCGCCCCTGCGTCGCAAGATGGTTGATACAGCAAGTCTACAAGTTCATCAGTAACAGCCGTGCGATCGCGGTACACTTGCATCAGACTCCGCCTAATTTGCCCCTTTTGCCGTACCCTATTAAACTAAACCTTGCCAGTAATTTTAGAACGAAGCAGGCGGTTAAATGCTCCCATTACTAGCCTCAAAGGCGGATTTAGTTCGTGGGGACGGTGGCTAAGTCCTCCCGCACAATTAATTAAAACTCCACCCGCCGCAATTTCTGGATGATTGGCAATTACCATCAAGCTTAATAATCCGCCGATAGAATTACCAACAAATACAGCCCGTTGCTGAATATGCGCCGTCCAAAAATCTTTAACTAATTCTTCCCACACTTCCATTGTGTAGTTTAAAGGCGGCTTATCGGAACTTCCAAAACCAAGTAAATCTATAGCAAATACTTGGTATCCCGCCGCAGCTAATACAGGAATATTTTTGCGCCAGTGTCCGATAGAAGCACCGAAGCCATGAATTAGCACTAAAGGTTGTCCCGTACCCATGACTGTATAGCCAATCTTGTAACCTTTCCAGTCCCAAGTTAGTTTGTCAAAAATGCCAATTACTTGTTGCTCAGTTATCACGATAAATTTTATTAATATTTGTAACTACTCTAATTGTAGATTAAAGTCCCAAATCTACTGCCACGCGATGAGCGCAAGCAAAACCAGAAAAAGCTACAGCATTCAACCCCTGTCCGGGAAACGTACTATCGCCCACGCAATAAAGCCCAGGTATCGATGTCCGGTTGAACGGCATACCCAATAATCCCATCAACTTCCGCCGGGGAATAGGGCCATAAGTACCATCTTGTCGATTTAAAAACCGCCTGTGAGTGCGAGGTGTTCCCACCTCCATGTAGTCTAAAGCCGCATCTAACCCCGGAAAAATCTGCTCTAAACGCTTAATAATTTTTCCCGCCGCCGCTTCTTTCTTTTGTTCGTACTCACCCTGACTCAGCTTTTGCCAATCTTCTACCCAACTTGGGGTAAATGTATGAATAATATGATGACCCTCTGGGGCTAAATCGGGGTCTAATAAAGTTGGAATCGAAACAAAGATAGTCTCGTCCATCTTGTCCCAATCTTCCACCAAAATATGATGGCATTCTGTACCTACAGGCAACAATTGCGCTTTTACACCCAAGTGCATATTTAAAAAACTCGGAGATTTTTGGTAGCGCTGCTGCCATTTTTTCTCGGAAGCTGGCATTTCTGCTTTTGGTAGCAACTTCTCGAAAGTATCCCAGCGTGTCGAGTTAGAAACTATCCTTTTTGCCCGATAAACTTCCCCAGACGCTAACTGTACGCCTATAGCGCGATTGTTTTCGGTCACAATTTTTGTAACTCTAGCTTGGTACTTAATTTCGCCCCCAGCTTTTTCTAGCCCATCTACTAATTTTTGGGCAATTTGACCAACACCGCCTTTAGGGTAATTAATTCCGCCATAATGTCGGTCAGAAAACACCATTCCCGCATTAATCATCGGTGTCAAATCGGCGGGAACTACCGACCAAATGTAGCAATCTATATCAATAAACTTCAATAACAACGGGTCTTTAATATACTTTCGCGCCACATCTCCTACATTTTGGGGCAAATACTTAACCAAACCCAAACAAGCTAAAGGATGCTGAAAAAATACCCGCGTTAGATATCTCGGTTCTTCTAACGAAAGTAAATCCATCCGATTGAGACAATTAAAGACATTCCAGCACTCATCGTAAAATTGGCGGATACCTTGCTTTTCGTGCGGAAAACAAGTTGTTAGTTCTTGCAAGAATTTCTCATAATCGCGGTGAACTTTTACCTTTAAATCATTCGGCAAATGATAATGAATCTGCACCGGGTCGGGGATAGTTTCTAAGCTAACATTAACCGCCTCTAACGCCTTTGTGAGTAAGTTAGTAGTGCCTTGAGTGCCAAAACCAAAAATCATTGACGCGCCGACATCAAAACGGTAGCCTTCGCGGTCAAAATACCCCGCACTTCCCCCAGGAATGAGATAGCTTTCTAGAACTAGCACTTTAGCGCCTTTCGCCGCCAACTGAGTAGCCGTAACTAAGCCCCCAATACCAGAACCAATCACGATCGCATCAAATAAAGTTTTGGCAGTAGGCATAAAATTCAATGTTTACAGTTCTAGTTAAAATTCTCGCGCTTGCTGGATATACAGTTTAGCGCTTTTTAGCTCCTAAAACTATCGCAAAAAAAAACAGGATGGGTAGACCGATTGCGCCGACCTATCCCATCTGCCGATCCTTAAAGAGAGGAGAACACTGAAAATTACTATAAACTTGATTGAGAATCTATGTCAATAGTTGTTGAAAAATATTTTCAACTAGCAGCAAAAATCAACCTAACAAAACTGACTTTTTTTTCAGATTGACCGCAAGAATACTATGATGAGGCATTTAGAGAAGTGCTACCCCTAGCTATGACGCTGCAACTGCGTATTTACGTCCCCCCCCATCCTTTAATCAAACATTGGTTAGGAGTTGCCCGCGATGAGGCTACGCCGTCAGTATTGTTTAGAAGTGCAATGACCGAGTTAGGACGCTGGCTGACTTACGAAGCAATCCGCGACTGGTTGCCAACAGAAGATACAATCGTCCAAACTCCCTTAGCACCTTGCGAGGCGACAACGATTGATTATACGATTCCCATTGCAGTAGTACCAATTTTACGAGCAGGGTTATCGTTGCTAGAAGGAGCGCAGACATTGTTGCCTTTAGCCTCAATTTATCATTTAGGATTAGTGCGAGATGAAGAAACCCTCACGCCCAGTTGTTATCTCAACAAATTACCCGCGCAGTTTGCACCAGAAACTAGAGTATTGATTCCTGAACCTATGTTAGCAACGGGCGGCTCAATCACCGCAGCAATGGAACAATTAGTAGATAGAGGAGTAGATCCGGCTCTGGTGAGGATTATATCAGTAGTAGCTGCTCCTCCAGCGTTGCAAAAACTCAGCGTTGCTTATCCAAGTTTAATTATTTATAGTGCAGCCATTGACGAAGGATTAAATGAGCAAGGGTTTATTGTGCCAGGATTGGGAGACGCAGGCGATCGCACTTTTGGCACTTGAATAGCAACCTTTCGGTAAAATAGTTTGTATTTAGAACGAGTCATTTTTGCAGGAAGCAAGCATATGAATCAGCGCGATGGATTTACAGGGGGCTTTATAGCTGGGACAGTTGTAGGCGGTGTCGTTGGCGGTGTAATTGGCGCTCTACTTGCGTCCAGAGTTCTGAATGAAGCGGACAGTAATACTGACACCCGGCGCAAATCTAACTTAGTTGATGGCAATAACTTAGGCTTAAAACGCCGACCGCTTAAAGCTTCCTCGGAGCAAACTATTGAAGTCGCGCGGCGCTCTTTAGAAGACAAGATTGCTCAACTAAACGAAACCATTGACGAAGTACGCCTAAACTTAGGCAATGTCAACGGCAATCCACCTAAAGCCAATTTAGAACGTACTACTCTAGGGGAATAATAGTTGTCTGGTTAACTCTGACTATTGCCCGATTAAAAATCCGTAGAAATCAGCTAAATTAAAATCAAACCTGTATTACTTTTAAAACTTACCACTTGCTAAATTATGTCTTCAATCGCGCTACTAGCTAGTACACTGTCTACTTTTATCACCATTTACACGGGTTTATTATTTGTTCGCATTTTGTTAACCTGGTTTCCCAATATTAGTTTTTATGACCAGCCCTTTGCGACTTTAGCGCAGCTTACCGACCCTTACCTCAACTTATTTCGGTCAATTATTCCCCCCCTTGGTGGGATGGATTTGTCACCAATGTTGGCAATTATCATTCTTCAGTTGTTAGGTGGTTTTGTAGCTGGAATCCCTGCGCTTGTGTAGATGCAATCTAAAAATGGGTAATGGGTAATGGGTAATGGGTAATGGGTAATTGGTAATTGGTAATTGGTAATTAAGTGATTCCCGATTCCCAATGACCGATTCCCAATTCCCAATTCCCAATTCCTATCTTCTAACTTGTCCGCTAAAACCTGCGGCTTTAAACTGCTTGAGTTGCAAAGGTAAGGGCTGATTTGCGGGTACAGAAATTCTCATGTTAAACTCGCTTACACCCGCAGGTATTTCAGTAATCGAACCTAGTCTAGTGCGGTTTTGCATTACTGAGTCATTATTAGCATCGTAAATGCGCCCAAATACATCAGCGTCAAAAACAGATTTACCAGAATTATTTTCGGCTTTCCCAGTCACAATAAAGCAATTAGCCGCGTTGGTTGCACCGCTAGTAACCGCTCCCGTAGCAAGCTCTGGCGGACATTCTTTGTAACCAACATCTGTTAATTTGATTTGAGTTAGCGCACTTGCTGAGGGAGTATATACCCAAGAAATTATCCCCAATAGCATAGTTAAGGCGACAACAAATAGGGATTTTAACCGCATACACTGCACCAAAAAATCTTTATAGGCAACTCTTTGAGCTTACCACGCGATCGCACCAGGAAAAAATCACTTTACTTTGGGGGCAATCATTATTATTAAAGTTTTGTCATAATGTAATTAAGTGCCAAAGCGCAAGTTAGCTATGAAAGAGGCCGATCTTGAAGCCGCTCTAAAAGCAGCTTTTAGCCGTTGCGATTACAATTTTTGCCCTTTGAGTGAGGAGCAAAAACAAATCATGCTGCAAGTAATAGAGGAATTGATAGAACAAAAAGCATTGGCTGATAATAGGTCAAATAATCCTTTAGATGAACTATCCTCAGAGCAACGTCAGAGCTTTTGGCAATATATTCAAGTTCAAGAGCAACAAAATCTCTCGTGGAAAGCGCAGCTACTAAATGATTGGCTGCAAGGGCGCGATTCGGGAGCAATGCAGTTTATCCGGGAAGTTTACGGCTTTGAGTGGCTTAATCGCATCAAACCTGGACACATTGCTAAATATGCCCAAGAAGCTTTAAAACTGAAACTAGGCGATCGCATTGAAGTATCTAACGGCTTATGGGAATGGGTGCAAGAAACTGGCCCTTGTAGCCGTGAGTGGTTCTCCTGTACAGTAATTGCTGTAGATGAAACAAATTGTACAATTCGTTTTAGTAATGGTGCTGAGTACCAAATTCAAGGGGCTTATAACTGGAATCGTTACAATTGGCGTTGGGTAGAATAACTACGCACCGATGCCTAAACGCCCCGCCAAAGCTGGAGTTAGTGGCAAAAGGACAGAAATCATCAAAAATAAGGCAACTAAGCCTAAAGCCACTCTAGTATCGTCTGGCTCAGTGATTTCGTTGAGG
>CAJQOK010000283.1 GCA_905479905.1 uncultured Aliterella sp. | reverse complement strand
CGCCCCAATTTGGACTTAAAAACCCGCGAATTAGCGACTGTTTCGGCATTAACAGCATTAGGCACAACGGCTTGCGAATTACCGCTAAACGTTCACATTAATGGAGCTTTAAACACAGGAGCAAGCCGTCCAGAAATTATTGAAGCGATTTCCCATATGCTACCTTACGTTGGCTTTGTGAAAGTGCAGCAGGCGATGGCGATCGCTCAAGTGGTTTTTCAGGAAAGAGGCGATTTGTAATATTCTTAGATTTCTTGTGATACATCGTTAATTGCGATGCCATTTTGAACCATCAGCGTTATCAATAACAGTAATTCCTTGTTCTAGTAATTGGTGGCGAATTTGGTCAGACTTGGCAAAATCTTTAGCTTGACGCGCGATCGCCCTTTGTTCTAATAATTGTTCTATCTCCTCATCACTCAAGCCTTTAACTGCTTCTGCGTCCTCCTGAGCTTCTAAGCCCAAAACCTCCGCTAATTTAACTAAGGTATGCCACATTGCTTGTAGTTGCGTTGGTGATGTAACGGTATTTCCTTGATGAACTAAGATATTACCTTCGCGCTGCAAATCTTTGGCAATTTCAAATAGCACCGATAATCCACTAGAGAAGTTAAAATCTTCATTTACCGCCGCTTGGAAGCGTTCTACAGCCTCCGAAATTAGTTCGCCATCTGTGGCAAGCCAACCTAATTGTTTGCCGTACCTTGAGCCAAATAGCAGTCCCTCCTTGAGTGTTTCCCAACCATTGTTAGCCGATTCTAGAGCGCGATCGCTAAAATCAATAGGTTTGCGGTAATGTGCCATCAAGACAAACAAACGTACCGCCATCGGCTCAGTGGGACGATCTAGCAATTCACGGATAGTAATAAAATTGCCCAAAGACTTAGACATTTTTTCATCATCAACTGTCACCATGCCGTTATGTAGCCAGTAATTCGCTAAAGGCTTACCTGTAACAGCTTCCGATTGAGCAATTTCGTTTTCATGGTGGGGAAAAATTAAGTCTGCACCCCCAGCATGAATGTCTATAGTGTCACCTAGGCGATCGCGCACCATTGCCGAACATTCTATATGCCATCCCGGTCTTCCTGCACCCCAGGGCGACTTCCAATACGGTTCTCCGGCGTTTGCAGCCTTCCACAGGGCAAAATCAAGGGGATCGTGTTTTTTGCTGGCTTCTGCGTCCTCTATCCCACTAGCCCCCGCTTGCGAATCTTCTAACTTTCGCCCCGATAGCTTCCCATACTCTGCAAACGAGCGGACTTTGTAATAAACATCCCCCCCAGAAGCGTAAGCATAATCTTTTTGCTCTAATTCGTGAATTAGTCTTTTGATGCCGTCTATAGTGTGAGTAGCACGGGGATATTCATCAGCTTCTTTAATATTTAACCGCGCCATATCTTCAAAATATGCCCTAATATAGCGCTCTGCGACTTCCTCCATTGAGGAATTTTCTACTCTTGCGCGGTTAAGAATTTTGTCATCAATATCGGTAAAATTCTGCACATACCGCACTTTATAGCCCAAAAATTGCAGATAACGGCGCACTACATCCCAAACAATACAAGCCCGTGCATGACCCAAATGGCAGTAATCGTACACTGTTACGCCGCAATAGTACATTTTAACTAAGTTATCTGAGGAGAGCGGTTTAAATTCTTCTTGACGGCGAGTCAGGGTGTTATATATTTTTAAGGTCATGGTCGAGCAATAAAGAAATCAGCCGATAAGCTAATAATAGGGGAGGAGGGTTGCTAGATAATATATCTTTAATGCTACTCGAAACACCACCCTAGTTTGTTGACCTTTAGACAGCCACGCAGCTATGCAATCAGCAGTTAGTTCCGACCAATCTCAAGTAATGGATATCCAAAAACGCGGTTTGCCAGTGACGATTATTACTGGTTTTCTCGGTAGTGGCAAAACAACTTTACTCAATCACATTCTAACTAACCAAGAAGGCGTAAAAACCGCAGTTTTGGTAAATGAATTTGGTGAAATTGGCATCGACAACGAGCTAATTGTCACCACAGGCGAGGATATGGTAGAGCTAAATAATGGTTGTATTTGCTGTACCATTAATAACGATTTAGTTGAAGCCGTTTACAAAGTTTTAGAGCGCCAAGAACAAATAGATTACTTAGTAGTAGAAACGACAGGACTTGCCGATCCTTTGCCTGTAGCCTTGACTTTTTTAGGTACAGAATTACGCGATTTAACTCGCTTAGATTCCATTGTTACAGTAGTAGATGCAGCAAATTATAGTCTAGATTTATTCAATTCTGAGGCGGCTTTAAGTCAAATTCAGTACGGCGATATTATTTTGCTCAATAAAACAGATTTGGTAGATGAAGCCGATCTAGATTTATTAGAAGTAAAGATTCGGGACATTAAGCAAGGTGCTAGAATTCTCCGCACTACACGCAGTCAAGTATCAATTCCGTTAATTTTAAGCGTGGGTTTATTTGAATCGGATAAGTATTTTGAGCAAGAATCAAAAGCCGATCATCACGATCATCATCACCACGATCATAATTGCGACGATCCCAGCCACGATCATTCTCATCACTTAGAAAATGACGGCTTCACGTCAGTATCTTTTTTGAGTGATAAACCGCTTTCAATTCGCAAGTTTCAATATTTTCTCGACAATCAATTACCAGAAAATGTTTTTAGAGCAAAAGGGATTATGTGGTTTGAGGAAAGCCCCAAACGGCATATATTTCACCTCTGCGGTAAGCGGTTTAGCATTGATGACGAGGAATGGAAAGGCGAACTTAAAAATCAGTTAGTTTTAATTGGGCAAAATCTAGACCACGAGGCTTTATTAGCGCAGTTGCAAAATTGTGTCTCCGAACCTTCCCCAAGTCGCGGTAAAGGTTTCGGTAAGTAACCGTTTATTAATGTAGAGACGTTGCGATGCAACGTCTTTATTTATTAGAGAGACGTTGCATCGCAACGTCTTTATTTATTAGAGAGACGTTGCATCGCAACGTCTCTACACCAAATTTATGCTTGTTTAGCAAGACGCACGATCGCAACTCCAGCGCGATCGCCCATTAATTTTTCTTGGTCGTAACCTAATACTAATTCCCAAGCTCTGTCTGGGTAACGCTGGGCTAACGGTAGAGATACATCGGTAAGCATCCATTGTCCATGACGCTCATCTTCTCTAATATGCAATTCCCAATAACCCATCGCCGCCTGTGATAATTCTAAACGTTGAGCAGCAGCTAAATAGTTACGGTAAGCGGCGGGCCCTGCGACTTCAAAGTAGGTTAAACCACCGTTGTAACGCAGAAAGTATATTTTGCGCTCTGTCATCAAAAAGTTATGATTAGCGCAGGCTAAGACTTCCCAAGGTACTAACTCAAAATAAGATTCTGGCTGAGTATTCATGCCAAATTCTTCTAGCATCTGAGCAAAATAGGTTGAATGCTTGCGCGACAAGCGACCATTGCCATATTCTTCGATTAATACCCGCATTAAAGTAGCGTGAACTTCATTAGCAGCGCCGCCCATAATGCGAGAAAGGCGGCTTCCTTCTACTAAGCCATCAAAAGAGCCGATCGCTAGTACATGACGATAGCCAGCTTCAGACATTTCTTCGCGTAAATAACGGCTATCTTCTGACAATGGCGGATTAAGATCGCAGGCACTCCTTTCAGTTAAGGCTTGCTTGACATCTAGTTGCTTTATAGCTTCTACATCTAGGTGCGATAGTTCCCATTCTTGCCAGGGTGTTTCTATGGTGTCGCGGACTTTGTTTAGATAGGGCGATCGCTCGTTGGTATAATGCCGTAAATCGTCGTACCAAAACAGTTGTAAGCGATTAATACGATAGAGGATGCGCTGAAGAAATAGGTGCGCCTCGTCGTCCCTAGAAGCGCCGCTAAAGGCATTTTCAATAGCTTGGGCGATCGCATTATCGACAATACTTGCAAGTTCTGGCTGCGATTCTAGCTTGCTGTCTAAGTTTTCTAAGTCGAGCAGATTAATAAAGTGCTGCTCGGCTTCATCGTAATTGATGGTGTCAGCAATGGGAGTAACGATGTTGCTCTGCATTTAAAAAAGTTGGTTGTACTACTAACTACAATTTTGAGACATTTTCACGGCTACTTACATCTACTTTGGAGGTAGATGCAAAAAACTCCGTACACATTTTCCCGTAGAAACAGCATTGACAACTGAATCTTTACATATAGTTCAGGAAATTTTCTCTTGTTTACAACTAGCAACAAAGTTAAATTATTCTTTAAATTCTGTTGTCATTAAGTTGAAAAAATCTAACTGACTGTAATTCGAGGAGCCTGCATTTGTATGAGCGTAAACCAACTAAGTTTTAAAAGAAAGTTTGTAGCCGCCTTGATTGACGGAATTATTTTAAATAGCGGTTTGGGCGTTATTTTAGCCATCGTCTCAAATATTGCTAGTGATATTGCCTTGCTCAGTGCTAATGTAGGTACTTTTGATTTGGTGCTGAGTTTAGTTTACTTCGCTGCTTTAGACAGTATTCCTAAACAATTAAGAATTGGCAGAAGATTAGTTGAAACTAAAGTATCAAAATAGTACAGCTTTTTAGTATTTATAACCAAAACTGGCGATCGCCCATAATCATCCAATTGCACTCTGTCTTAAATTATTTTACGCATATTGTTTTTAATAGGATCGAAGCCTCTAGAAAAACGAGTAGTGTTATCGTAATAAGCGCCGCTCAAGTTTGCACCAAAAAGCTTTGTATTCACTAATTTGGCTTGTCTGAGATTGGCTTCTGTTAGCTTCACTCCACTAAGATTTGCTCTAGTCAGGTTGGCTGTGGCGAGATTAGCACCACTTAAGTTTGCACCCCATAACTTTGCTCTAGCTAAGTTAGCACCGCTTAAGTCTGCACCCCAAAGGTTAATTCCCACCAAATTTACTCCAATTAACTTGACTCCAGTTAAGTTAGCTCCAGTAAAATCTCTTTCTCCAGCAGTGTAGCGCCGTTTTAGTTCTTCAGCATTCATAAGATTGGGTTGCTCAAAATTGCGATCGCTCTTTACTCAATTCTGTCACCAAAATCGCTAAATGGAGAACCTGTAATTTTTTAGGGTAGGTAGGATAGACTTTTTTATAGTTTGATCTTTAGCTTACTCATCTGTAGCAAGAATTAAATTCAATACATTTAACTCATTAGAACTTATTAGGTAATTGTTTGTAAAAATCTTGCTCCTCATTTCATTTAAGCTGTAGCTTGTAAACACAATGAAAGGGAAATCTGAATAAGTATTACCGATTGGTAAAATATTGCCTATGGGGTAAATCGCTTGGAGGTATTGAGTTAAAATTTTTTTAAAACCTTTGTCTTCTATTTCTTCAGTATTAGCCAAGTATTTCTTAATTTGCTCACCACTGATAAAAGCAAATAAAGGTATAGCATAATATCGATCTAAACGTTGGCTGTACTGCTCAACTCTCTGGGTTTTATCAGATTGTTCTCGCAGTAATTTAACTAATTCTATTGCGTCATCCATCGCATATTTGATGCTTTCTGTAGAGCTAGAAGATCGCCTAATCTCATACATTTTTTTGAGTAGATCTTGATTTGCATATTCAAGTAGTTCTTGTTCCCTTCGCATTTCATATTTCTCTTCAATCAATCTCCCAGTTAGAGGAATTACTAATAAACTTCCACTGATATAACCTGCTTCAATTGCTTTAAAATCTAGCAATTCTGCAAAATTTTTATTTATAGATTTGACAAATTTATTAGCTATAGATTCGCGCAAAGAAAGGTAAGAAACTTGATGCTCTGTAAAATTTTCTGGATTTTTTAATAAAATCTCTGACCTATCTAATAATCTTTCTAAGCTTGAGTATACTTCTTTTAACTGCTGGTTAGATGGCTGTTTATAGGATTCTTTCTTTAATTTATTAATTAGCGAACTCATGGTACTGCTAAAAGTTTGTCCCGCAGCAGTTACAGATTTTCCGCCTATAGGAATCATGATAAAGTTATTCTTACCTATCTTACCAAATCCAACAATACGAGTCATTATTGAAGTTTTTAAAATCAGCAAAATATTCAAAATACTTAGTACGCTTTCTTGTAAAGATAGTTGACGTTGTGTGTCAAAATCTTCTGGGGATGATTTAGGATTATCATAATATACTGAGCGCTCAGAAAGGTAAAAAATTAACTCTTTATCAGTATTATCTAAAGTTTGCTTCACACCATTTTCTAAATAACTTCCTCTACCTCTATAAATAACTTGAATAATCTCCATCAAGTTTTTTTCAACTTCAAATCGCGGTACATCAACTAATATATGTTTAGTTTTAGGAAAAGATAAACCCCGACTAGCTGAAGCTGTCATAAAAACTATTTTTACCGAGTTTTGATATTGTTTTATCTCCTGCTTTTTTAGCTCAGAAAGGTCAGCATGAATTTCTATATAGTCTTGCTGATCCTGAAAGTTTCCTCTATGTTTTCTAATTTTTTCAATCAATTCAGCTAATCTTTTTTTATCTTGAATATATACAATTATTTGCCCAGAATCAGGACTTTTTAAAAGGTTATAAATATCATTAATAATTAGACTTTGCAAGCGGCTTCTTAAATCGTTTCCCTTATCTATACCAGCCGTTTGAATATATTTGCACGATTCAATTATTACTTTATAAGTAATGTTTAAGCTCTTAGCAGGATAAGAATTTGTATTGATAACAGATGCTGGAAAATTATTAAAACTAAAACTATCTCTAGCTATAGGCGAACAATTTTCTAGCGCTCGTCTAAAGAATATCTTATTTGGTTCTCCCAATGAGGATTGAAGATGTTGTTCAATTATTGAACTGTTAACTATAGAAGCATCTGCAACGATTACCTTGACATTAAAACCATATTGAGGATCGGTTAATCTGTACTTATTAATAATTTCACTAATTCGACTCAAAAATTCAACGCCGCTATCGTCTCCGGTAATTTCATCTATCATGATGAATAAATGTTTAATCTGGCGAGATATTTCCTGCATTTTTGCTGGAATAACTTTGTTTTCTCTTTCGCTATAAGCACTTTTAAATATTTTTTCAAAATGCTCTAGGGTATCTTTACCTCCTCCCGTCTTTTTTAAAGACTGAATTGAGACTGTAGCTAAAATGTTAGTAGAAATTTTGCTTTCGATAATTGTGTAAATTGCTTCGCAAAT
>CAJQOK010000282.1 GCA_905479905.1 uncultured Aliterella sp. | reverse complement strand
AATCTTGAATTTCTGACCAAAGTTTCATTTCAATATCATACTGCTGCCAAGCTCGTCGCCATGTTGCCCAGCCCCAACAGTGGTTATAGCGTGAAAAGTAATAGCTATAATTTGTTCGCCTGCGCCCAAATTGAAAGTTATCTCCAGAGATAACCATTATCCGCTCATCATGCCGATAGTAGTTTAGCAATTCTTCACAAAAGGGGAAAAAACTATGATGAGGTAGACAATCATCCTCAAGAATAATTGCTTCTTCAACTTTTGTAAATACCCAATCTAAGCCACTAGATACACGCAGCTTGCAGCCTAGATTGACATCAGAGTAATTAGTTAATAATTCACATTCCCAATCAACACCCTTAATAATTTCACGTGCCGCTTCACACTTTTCTGCTTCACCTGGGCGCTCAACACGGGGACCATCTGCAACTACTAAAAGTTTAGGCGGTTTGGCTTGACGAATTGCTGCAAATACTTGCTCAGTTGTATCAGGTCGATTGAAGATAAGAAAAGCAATAGGAGTTTTCATTTGCACTTGTACAAAAAGCTTAGTTCAGGGAAAATATTATATTTCGTACAGTTTTTTATTTACGCTGGTAAAGATAATCGTGATATGATAATTTATCTACTTGGACGTAAAAATCAGATAGATAGACATCTATTTCTTTTTTGAATCGGGCTTCAACTAATATATACCTAGGTTTATATTTATTCAAATCTAGACCTTTTAACACATTTAATTCAAAGCCCTCGACATCTAACGAAAATAAGTCTATTTCCTGAACATTGCATTCGTCTAAAATTGAAGTAAGTGTCCTTGCAGGTACTTCAATTTCATAAGGCACAACATTTTTTTGGATTTCACTGCCTCTTTTTACATGATTCTCATCTGCCTCTTCACTTTTGAAAGCGCCTTTGACAATTGACATTAGATTCGCATACTTCATGGTGACATAAGGCTCTGAAAAATCATCAGAAACCAAAGCACAATTGAAAACTTTTGAATTTGGTCTTTCTACAACACATTGCTCATAAAGTTCAGGAATACCTTCTATCAAAATTCCTGTCCAACCTCGACAACATTCAAAAAAATATGTATTGCTTTGGTTAAATCCATTATTAGCTCCTACCTCTATAAAAAAGCCGTTACGATGAGTAAGATACTTTTCTAGCTTCTTATCAATATCATACAATGATGGTCGAGAATAACGGTCTGACCCCATTGCTTCAAATATTTTTTTGCGAAGTTTCGATATTTTTTTCTTTAGCATCTCACACCAAATTTCAGATAAGTGAGGTTATTGTGACCCCTTTCATTCCTTTGCATACTGCTTCAAAGCTCCAACCCCGTGTTCAGGTTGATTAATACCTTTTGGCTGGAGCTTGAAATCTCTGTGAATGAAAAAAGATGTAGTCCAAGCATAGGCATTAATTGGCCCTATCCCTGTCATATCTACTTGAATTAAATTTGACTCTCGCAGTAATTTTGCTGTTTTTACGTGCCAATCTGAGTTATCCAAGATAATCATGCCCCCAGGATTTAATCTAGTAATTGCGGCTTGAGCGCATTCCAATCTGCAAGAGCCATCGACTACTATAATGTCAAAGTTGCCATGATTTAGTATTTCCTGAATATATAAAGTATCATTGACAACAAGTTTAATTTCTGTGTTTCGATCTACTCTACTAACAACTTTTTCATACCATTCTGGGTTATTTTCAATACTGATAACTTTTTTAGCAATTTTAGACCAAAAAATTGTTGAATTTCCTGAACCATATTCAAAAACTTGCTTGTTAGAAAAATCAAGCTGCTTGATATATTCGAGAGCCGGGTAAGTATACCAAGGAATTGGTTGTATGTTGGCATCGACTGGCTGTTTTAATTTAAAGCTTTCCACCCAACCAGTTTTTTGCAAGTAACCGCTTCTCCAAAAAGCAAATGGAGATTCTAACTGAAATAAAGACAGTAATTTATAGAAAAATTTTCTTAACATGGCTTAGATAAATTAAATTCTGTCGCAGGCGGAATGGGATAAATAAAGCCTTGGTTAACATCCAGGCATTATTAAACATAGGAGGATAAAATAGACAGCTAACATGAGACGCAACTGCATAAGAAATCACCGTTGCTAGAGCGGCTCCACTACCTTTATAAGCTGGAATAAGTAACAAGTTTAATAAAATGTTAGTTACAGCCCCCAATGATGTTGTCGCAAAACTGAAGCGAGTAAGGTTTTCAGTCATTAACCATTGACTACGAGCCACACCTAGAAATACAAACGGTCCTGCCCAGATGTGCAAAGCCAAAATCTCTCCGGCTTGATTGTATTCCTCACCTAGCAAGGTATCAATCAAAGGACCTGATGCAAAGGTCATGGGAATTGCGATCGCTAGGGAAATCCAAGCCACCAAGTCATATAGTTGTTGTAGCTTACCACAATATTCTTGCTCGCTCCTTTGTTTAGCACGAATAATTGCGGGAAATACAGAAGAGCAAATTATTATTGGCACAAAATACCAAATTTCTGAAAACCTTACTGCGGCTGCATAGTTCCCAACGGCTACATTGTCTGTCATATTACCTAGCATAACTTGGTCAATTTTTACATAAATACTAACCATGACCGCAGATAAAATTAAAGGCCATGAGTCTTTGAGCAAATTTATAGATTTTGCCCAATTGACCTTCCATAATAAAATTGACTGATCGTGCTTGAAGTAAACCCAAACTATCCCAACTGACCTTAAGAATACATCTGCTAGTATCAACCAGACAAATGCCATCAAAGGAAGCTTGAGAGCAATAAATACGAGCTTGGCTGCGGAACTCACAATTAATTGAATACTTCTAACTCCTACCATCGCTCCTGCCAAAACTTTTGACTGAAACCAAAACTCAATTACCTCAAAAGAACTAAATAATAATCCCAAGGCAATAATTAACGTCATCCAGCGTATCTGTGGATCGTCTTCTAAAATCGATGTTGCACCAACAATTAAGGCAACAGTTAATAAACTGCCAATAAACTTGAGAACAAAAGCTGTACCTAATATTTCCTGGGAGGAATTTTCATCGCGCACGATGTTACGCACTACAATTGCATCCAAGCCTAATTTAGCGATCACTCCAAATAAACCGACAAAGCTTATGATATAGCTAAATTTGCCAAAATTTTCCGCGCCAAGATACCGAACTACGTAAATTCCTATAAATAAGCTTAGTACTATGCTCAAGCCACGTTCAGCAAATAGCCAACCCACATTACGGATAATTTTCCCCAGACCAGGACTCAGCTTTTGACTGACAGCAGTAAGTTTATTTAGCACAATAAAATACTCATTTAGTTATGTAAAACTCCTTTTTAAACTGAATTATAATTGGCTCTCTACTATCAATAATTGCAGCAATTATGCTTTCTACATTTAGTAAGCGCAAGCGCGTAAACCAGTTTTTTTACTTAAATTATTATTTTCAATACTGCAAACCATAGCCCCGCACCCATTGAAGCTGCAAAGGCAATGATAATGAATACTGGTATTGTAAAAATACGTTAAATAAGTAAAAAAAATTACCATGCTTTCAGCCTAACAATATCATGCCTTCAATTCAAAAATCTATAAAGCTAACAATTACCGAATTTGTCGGTACAATCAAGCGCGCAAACTAAATTTTAAACTAACTTGGCATTATTATTAATCTATTGCTACGCTCTGTAAGCGCATTAGACAAAATAAGCTAATATAATTAATTACAGTTGTTTTACTAAACTTTTGGTAAACAAGCGAGTAATTTTTTCTGGTTCTTAAAGCTTGTCTCCCATTGTGAAAGAAAGCTTAAAGTAGCAATTAACTAACTACTTTATTTAGCTATTTTTCGACTTATCTTATCTCAATCAATTCTCCTTACTTGTGACTCAAGCTTAATTAATTCATTATGGCTTTTAAACTAGCTTTACAAAAAAACTTACAAGCAAATTAACTTACTTGTCTGGCAATTACAATCGTAGTACTACTGAGATTGACTAAAATATTATGTATTATTACTTAAAAATATTGTTTCAAAGGTGAGTAGAGGCAAAAAGATTAGAAACGCGATCGCCTATCCGATCAGGGCAACCGCATGAAAATTTTGAAAGTCCCACCCATCAAGGAAATGGAAAATTGGCGAGTAAAAATACTCAGAACTGAAACCTTTGCCCAGTAAGGTATCCATTTTTTATGCGGTAGCCCTGCCTATCCGATTATTGAATTGGTCATACAAGAGTTAAGCTGGATAATGGTAGCGATCGCCAGTTATTTAGCACTATATAGAAATCGTTAATGCTCGACCAAATTACAAATTCTCCTTACCATGCAGGAATAGAAGCTGCTTTTGTTTTAATTATCTTGTCGTTTTTAGAAGCTGTGTTATCGGCAGATAATGCGATCGCCCTGGCGGCTCTTGCTCAACGATTAGAAGATCCCAAACTTCAGAATCAAGCTCTCAATATTGGCTTAGTAGTAGCTTACGTGCTGCGAATTAGCCTGATTTTGACGGCAACTTGGGTAACGAAGTTTTGGCAATTTGAACTACTAGGATCGGCTTACTTGCTGTGGCTGGCATGGCAGTATTTTAGCTCCTCAAAGGACGCAGATGGCAACGAGCATCAGGCTCCAGGCTTTGCTTCTTTGTGGCAAGCAATCCCTGTAATTGCCTTTACAGACTTGGCTTTTTCCTTAGACAGCGTCACGACAGCGATCGCAGTTTCCCAAGAAACTTGGCTAGTTTTGACAGGTGCAACCATTGGGATTATTACCTTGCGCTTTATGGCGGATTTATTTATTCGCTGGCTTGATGAATTTGAGCATTTAGAAGATGCTGGGTACATCACGGTGGCGTTAGTAGGCTTGCGCTTGCTACTAAGAGTGTTTGACTCAGCTTTGATTCCGCCAGAGTGGGTAATGATTAGTGCGATCGCCCTGATTTTTACTTGGGGTTTCTCAAAGCGGACTTTGACCTCATCCCCAACAGTAGAAGTAGAAAAAGACCCCGTTTCTAAATAAAAATTGTTTTAGCCCGCCTAGGCGGGCTTTATTTATTCTCGAATCCAACTGCTTACTGTTGGTTGCCAGTTGACTAATTCGTCTTCCTTAAACCACAAAGCAATCTCGCTTTGCGCCGTTTCTACGGCATCAGAACCGTGAATGAGGTTGCGCCCAATGTTTACGCCTAAATCACCTCTAATCGTCCCTGGCTCAGATACTAGAGGGTTGGTAGCGCCAATCATTTTTCTGGCGGCAGCCACAACAC
>CAJQOK010000281.1 GCA_905479905.1 uncultured Aliterella sp. | reverse complement strand
AAAAAAACACGCATTTTGGATTCTTTTCTTAACTAGAAACACTTTGCAACGCTATCCCACCCTATTTTTGCTCAAGTCTAAATCTACCTTCGAGCGGAAAATTCCTGCCAGGAATTTTCGACAAAATCTTGATAATGCTTTTGAAAAATTGTCGGCGCAAACTGTCTAGCGTGATTATAGATTGTCTCAGCATGAAAATTTTTGGCGCATTGTTCAAACCTCTCTACCGCCTCTACTAGCGCCGTCACCGTTTGCGCCTCAAAAAATAAACCTGTACCATTTTTTGGGTGTTGATAGATATCTAGGACGGTTTCTAACGCTCCTCCAGCGCCATAGGCAATTACTGGCGTACCGCAAGCTTGGGCTTCAACAACGGCAATACCAAAGTCTTCATAGGCTGCGTAAACAAAGGCTTTAGCCTGGGACATATATTTTTCTACTACTTCGTCCGGTTGCGCCCCTAATATCTGGACATTTGGCTGCGCTAATTTCCGAATCTCTTTGAGTTCCGCACCTCCACCAATGACTACTAATGGGCGCTGTAATTGGTTAAAAGCCCGGACGATTAAAGCTACTTGTTTATAGCTTACTAACCGAGAAACTGTAACGTAAAAATCTTGTTTTGCCTCTAAAAAAGGAAACCGCTCAATGTTAACTGGTGGGTAAATTACAGTGGCTCTCCGGCGGTAGCAGCGCCAAATCCGCCGCGCGGTATTTTGAGAGTTAGCAATGAAGTAATCTACCCGGTTAGCTGTAAGTACATCCCACTGCCGCAGTTGGTGCAGCAAATACCTGGTGAAAACTCCCGGCAAACCTCGGCCCATTTGGCTGCTGCGGAGGTAATCAAAAGTCAATTCCCAGGCAAAGCGCATAGGAGTATGACAGTAACATACGTGCATTTGGGTGGGGCTAGTTAAAACACCTTTGGCGACAGTGTGGGCGGAGGAAAGAATAATGTCATAACTGCGTAAATCTAGCTGTTCAATGGCGAAGGGCAATAATGGTAAGTATTTCTGTACTCCGTTTTGACTACCAGGAAAGTGTTGGAGAAAAGTTGTACCAATGTTTCGCCCAAATAAATAACTTTCTTTATTGGTTGATTCAAAATCAATTAAGGCATACAAGTCAGCTTCAAAGTTATTGAGAATGGCTTGAACTACAAGTTCTGAGCCACCCGTAGCTTTGGGGGTTAACCATTCATGGACGAGGGCATATTTCACAGGGCAAACTTACGGATTTTACAAAGCGCGATCGCACTAAAACTGATAACCTCGATCAAGGCATTTAAAATTTTAATTTGGCTATGCGAATTTTAATTATCGGCGGTACTCGGTTTATTGGCGTATATCTAACAAAGCTATTGGTAGCTCAAGGTCATGAAGTTGTATTATTTAATCGTGGCAATCATCCCGTCCCCTCTGGAGTAGAACAAATTATTGGCGATCGCACTATCAAAACCGATCTGGTTGAAAAGCTTTCGTCACAACACTTTGATGCTATTTTTGACAACAATGGTCGGGAACTATCCGATACTCAGCCTTTAGCTGAAATTTTTGCAGGCAAAGTGCAGCATTTTGTCTATATGAGTTCGGCGGGAGTTTATTTACAAGCTATGGAACTCCCCCACGTTGAAGGAGATGCGGTAGATCCCAAAAGTCGTCATAAGGGTAAGCACGAAACCGAGGCTTATTTAGCGGCTTTGGATATTCCTTTTACTTTTATTCGTCCTACGTATATTTACGGGCCGCAAAATTATAATCAGCTAGAAAGTTGGTTTTTTGATCGCCTCGTGCGCGATCGCCCAATTCCCATTCCTGGTAATGGTTTAGCTATTACTCAATTAGGTCATGTAGCAGATTTAGCCGCCGCGATGGTGCAAGTATTAGGCTGCAAGCAGGCGATTGGGCAAATTTACAACGTATCGGGCGATCGCTATGTTACTTTTGATAATTTAGCTCGTGCTTGTGCTGTGGCTATGGGCAAATATCCCGAAAATGTCCAAATTGTTCACTACAACCCCAAAAACTTTGATTTTGGTAAGCGTAAGGCTTTTCCTTTCCGCCCTCAGCACTTTTTTACTTCGGTTACTAAAGCTACTAACGAGCTAAATTGGCAACCTAAATATGATCTAATTTCTGGGTTAAAAGATTCTTTCCACCACGACTATCTAGCCACAGGTAAAGATTCCATTGAGGTTGATTTTTCTGTAGATGAGCAAATTTTGGGTTAATTACTGGTAAAAAAATCCTTCTGGTTCAATTTTCCTCTTGGTGCTGGTACTGAAGTGGAAACATATAAATTGCCCCAGAAATCAAGGTCATAGCTACGGAGAACCAAAAAGTAGCTTTAGCAACAATTGCCCAGTTTTCTGGTAGCGGTGCAATTAATAGGGCTAACGCTGCTATTTGACTAACAGTTTTAAGCTTACCCCAAGCGTTCGCTCCCACAACGGCGGTAGTTCCAGTTAAGCCTGGGGTAACGCGCCAGCCAGCAATAGTTAATTCCCGCGCCAAGATTAAAAATACTCCCCACGCGGGGACTTGTCCTAGTTGAATTAATGCTAGTAACGGACTAAGTACCAGCAATTTATCTACCAACGGATCGAGGAATTTACCTAATTCTGTAACTTGGTTCAATTTACGTGCTAAGTAACCATCTAGCCAATCGGTTGCTGCTGCAATCAAAAAAATTATCATGCTAAAAATGCGGGTTTCCACCGTTGGCGATGCCAAGAAATAAAGTAGAATTGGCAAAGCAAGTAGCCGAGATAACGTAATCGAATTTGGTAAATTCATAGATTTAGATGAAGTCGGAGCCAGGGGTAATAGTAAATTAAAACACCATAATTACTGAACGTATAGTTTAAGATAATTACCCGTTCAAGCTGAAAACAAGCTGTTCTGCACCCTGCATTTCTTGCTGCTAAAAGCCTTGAACTAAATTTATACTAAGGAACCTAAGCCAACGATTACAAGTTTTAAAGTACATCCATGTATTTAACTACAAGTTTTAGTAGCTTAAGATACCTAAGTATAAGTTCTGAGAAAATCTCTTTACATAAAATTTACAAAACCGGATGATCTCAGTAATCTTTGATGAAGATTCTGCAAGGTTAGGTTGAAATACTATCCTTACTTCCGGTCAGAGTTTATATTCAGAGTAACCCTAAGTAATTCTACGGTTCCTTTATTGCAGGTCAGTTATGACAATGTATCAAGCACCGTTCCCCACCGCATTCGACGCAACCCCATCCAAATCGGCGGAACAAAACATTGCTGCACACCGTTCAGCAACATCAGTATTTAAACGCTTTTTAGATGTGATCGGCAGTTTGGTCGGGCTATCGATTTTAGCGCTAGTGTACGTGCCAGTGGCGATCGCTATCAAGCTAGATAGCCCCGGCCCAGCCATGTATACTCAAGAGCGGTACGGGCTTCAAGGACGAACCTTCAAGATTCGCAAGTTTCGCTCTATGGTCATAAATGCTGATGCTTTAAAAGACCAGGTACAAAATGAAGCTTCAGGTCTGATCTTTAAAAATAAGAAAGACCCGCGAGTGACGCGAGTAGGTCGCATCCTCCGCAGCAGTAGCCTAGATGAACTTCCTCAATTTTGGAACGTTTTAGTAGGAGAAATGAGTTTAGTCGGAACCCGTCCGCCTACTGGTGATGAAGTTGCCCTTTACAACGATCGCCACTGGAAGCGCTTAATGGTGAAGCCCGGTTTAAATGGCGAGTGGCAAGTAAACGGTCGTTCTAGCATCAAAGATTTTGAAGAAATTGTTAACCTAGATTTGCGCTACCAAAGTCAGTGGCATCCTTTGTACGACATTTACGTAATTATGAAAACAATCTATGTTTTAGTTGCCAGAGTAGGCGCATTCTAATCGCTATAGTTCATGGGACACTGTAGCAGGTACAGAAGATGAAGGTAGAGAAATTTAGTAAGCCTTATAACCTTCATTCTTCGCACAAGCTTTTGAGTCATACATAAAAAAGTAGGAAGCTTTAATTATTATCCTCCCGCTTGAGGTACTAGCTATGCCTTTGTTGATGCCAATTCCAAGCATGAATCAATATTTCTTTTAAGGCTGGGTACTTAGGTTCCCAGCCTAAAATATTTCTAGCTTTATCGCTACTACCAACAAGAATGGGGGGATCTCCAGGACGGCGATCGCTCATTACTACTTTAATCTCTCGTCCGGTGACACTTCTTGCTGTATCAATAGCCTCTTTAACTGAGAATCCTTGCCCATTACCTAGATTAAATACGCTGGTGTTACCGCCCTTTAATAAGTATTCTAAGCCCAAAATATGAGCATCAGCTAAGTCTGTAACGTGGATATAATCGCGGATACAAGTCCCGTCAGGGGTGGGGTAATCTGTGCCAAAAATTGATACCGAATCGCGTTTACCTAAAGCCGCCATTAAAACTAAAGGTAGTAGATGAGTTTCGGGGTTGTGATCTTCTCCAAGTAAACCTGCGGGATCGGCTCCGGCGGCATTAAAATAGCGAAAATAGACAGATTTTAGACCATAAGCTACATCAAAATCTTGTAAAATCCGTTCAACCATCAATTTAGTAGCGCCGTAGGGATTAATCGGATTTTGGGGGTGGTCTTCGGTAATTGGTACAGTATGAGGTACGCCGTAAGTAGCGCAAGTAGAAGAAAATACAAACTGCTTAATAGAAGATGCGATCATAGCTTCTAATAAAGTTAGCGTACCAACTACATTATTACGGTAGTATTTAGCCGGATCGGTGACAGATTCTCCTACGTAAGCGTAGGCGGAAAAGTGCATAACTGCGGCAATCTTACGACTTGCAAATAGTTTATCTAGTAATGGGCGATCGCTAATATCTCCAACAATTAGCTCTACTTTCAGCACTTCTTCCACCAGTTCTCGATGTCCGTAAACCAAATTATCGAGAACAATTACTTCATAACCCGCACCAATAAGCGCTTTTACTGCATGGGAGCCAATATATCCCGCTCCCCCCGTAACTAAAATAGTGGGTTTTGCTGGTGTCATTTTCTTTCCTTTTTACCTCAACTTTCCTTAGTTTAGTCGAGGTCACATATTAAACAAAAAATCCATCAAGCATTTTGCTGATGGATTTTTAGATATTTATGGAGCTTACGGGAATTGAACCCGTGTCCAAATTGGGTATTGACTCCCCGTTCATTCACAGGTTTATCCTATCTAATCCTCAAGGCGGGAACCGTCCCTTATCCCGGACGGTGGGATTCACTGGTTAAGTCTTAACTAGCAAACCACCCAGAGAACATTTGCTAGAGCATCCGTTGGGGGTTGGTCTATAGTCCTTAACGGAGTCAAACTATAGACGCTCACATTAGACGAGAGTTTTTAGGCTACGGCTACTGCTTTACGAGCGAAAGGAACGATGTTGTTCGCATTTACTTTTTTTTGAGTCTTTGATTTACGAGAGGAAACTCGCTCTCGACCTGCATCACAGAGTAGCTTTCGCCAACCTGTCGAAACCT
Organism: uncultured Aliterella sp.; assembly: GCA_905479905.1. Classification (GTDB taxonomy): domain Bacteria; phylum Cyanobacteriota; class Cyanobacteriia; order Cyanobacteriales; family Chroococcidiopsidaceae; genus Aliterella. The sequence goes on along the minus strand of CAJQOK010000281.1, from coordinate 2,990 downwards.
TTAAAGCCCCGTATTCTTTTATTATAGTTGGCGCTTTGGGGAATTGACATCTTTAACAATTAATTGTTACGGGTAGAGTTGATTGTAAAGTGCGATCGCAGGAGTTGAAGCAAGTATAAGTTGCCATACTTAGAGCTTTGGAGAGGTGAAGGGTGATCGCGTTTTGTAATTATCAATATATGAAATTTTCCCTCATAACTCACTAAATTGGAATGTTATTAATAAAGTATCCACATAATCAATAGTTATACGGCTCAAGTTATAGTTGGGGCAGCGCTTGCGAGGCTATCTGTTAGCATTTAGCATTAAGTTAAATCGTAGAAACAGAAAGTTGTATGGAAAGGCTCACAGAGTTGCCAAAAGACCTTCCCGTGCCAGTGGATGATGGTGCTTGCAACCATCTACTGGGGCATTTTTTGCCATCGGTCTTTTTATCTTCAACTCAGGGTAGGTGTGTAAATTTATCGACAATTCCAGGTTGCGTTGTCATTTACTGCTACCCAATGACAGGGCAACCCGGTATTCTGCTACCTGATGGATGGGACGAGATTCCCGGAGCGAGGAGATGTACTCCACAGTCATGCGCTTTTCGAGATCATTACCAAGAACTAAACGAGTTGGGAGTGCAAGTGTTTGGTCTTAGCACACAAGGCACTAAATATCAGGTAGAGGCGAAGAAACGGCTTGATTTACCTTTTGAGTGATTGTGATTTAAGCTTTGCTAAGACGCTAAAGTTGCCAATGTTCGACTTAAAAGGGCAGCAGTTTATTAAACGGATTACGCTCATTGCAAAAACTGGGAAAATTGTTAAAGTCTTCTACCCAGCATTTCCACCTAATAAAAATGCTGATGAAGTTATTGGTTGGTTGCGAGATGATCTTTACATTGGTCTCAATGGCGCTCAGGATTGAGTTGTTGGTGGGATAGAGGGAAAGTTGGTCTGGGTGCGATAGCGCAAGGGTTAGGGCTTCGCACTGCTAAAAAGGTGTTATTCATTAGTTACTATGAAACAATATTTTGCAACCGTTGCTAGGGGCTTAGAAACCCTGGCGGCGCAGGAATTGGAACAATTAGGCGCTCATAAAGTAGAGCCAGGATTTTGCGGTGCGGCTTTTGTTGGTGATCGCACTACACTTTATCGCGTTAATTTATGGGCGCGTCTACCATTTCGGATCTTAGTGAAGTTGCAGGAGTTTCCGTGTTTAGACGCTGAGGATCTTTATAATGGCATCCAAACAATTGATTGGTCAGAGTATCTCACCCCAGACCTGACGCTGGCTGTAAATGCTACGGGAAAAAGCGATCGTCTCAATCATACTCATTTCACGGCGTTGCAAGTTAAAAAAGCAATTGTCGAGCAGCAGCAAGAACAGTTTGGCGATAGGTCAAATGTAGAAACGCAAGATCCCGATGTCCGAATCAACGTGCATATCGAGCGCGATGTTTGTACTGTCAGCCTCGATAGTTCAGGAAATAGCCTGCACCGTCGGGGTTATCGTCCAGTAATGGGCGCTGCTCCCTTGAAAGAATCTTTGGCGGCGGCTTTGATTCAACTATCTTCTTGGCAGCCAGAACAGATGTTTTACGACCCGCTTTGTGGTTCGGGTACTTTACCCCTAGAAGCTAGTTTAAAGGCGCTTAACATCGCTCCAGGGCTATTTAGAGAACGTTTTGGGTTTGAAACTTGGCTCGATTTTGACTTGACGCTTTTAGAGGAACTGATTGAATCAGCAAAGAATAGTCAAAAAGATACACTTCCTGCGCCAATTTGGGGAAGCGACAAAGATGAAAAGGCGATTGAGAGTGCAAAGTCCAATGCTACAAGTTGCGGTGTTTTAGATAGAGTTTGGTTTTCCCAAATAGAATTGAACGATGTTGTCGCCCCCGCCGACAGTGGGGTATTGTTTTGCAATCCACCCTATGGCGAACGCTTAGGGAGAGATAGCGACTTGGGGGCATTTTATAAGCTTTTAGGTGACGTGCTAAAACAACGCTTTAAAGGCTGGACTGCTTTTGTATTGAGTGGAAACAAGGAATTAGCTTTGTGTATAGGGCTGAAATCATCTCAACGGACGGCAGTATTTAACGGCACTTTACCTTGTCAGTTAATGAAATACGATCTGTATTAGGCTAGAATAAATCCCCAAAAGAGCAAAACTTAATTTCAATTAAGCCATTTGTATTGACTATGTTACGACTAACCGAAGTGAAGCTTCCTCTCGATCATCCCCAAGAGGCGATTGAGACTGCTATTCTTAAAAAGCTTCAAATCGCCCCCGCCTATTTGCTCGGCTATACAATTTTTAAGCGCAGCTATGATGCTCGTAAAAAAGGCGAGATTGTGCTTGTCTATATTTTGGATGTAGAAACAACTCAAGAAAAACTACTCCTTGAGCGCTTTAAAAAAGACCCACATATTAGCGTTACGCCCGATATGAGCTATCGTTTGGTAGCCAAAGCCCCAATTTCAAATGACCGACCAATTGTGATTGGTACAGGCCCTTGCGGAATGTTTGCAGGCTTATTACTGGCACAAATGGGTTTTCGCCCAATTCTGTTAGAACGGGGTAAAGCAGTACGCGATCGCACGGTAGATACTTTTGCCTTTTGGAAAAATAAAGAAAGTCTAAACCCAGAATCTAATGCTCAATTTGGCGAAGGCGGAGCGGGGACGTTTTCAGATGGTAAACTCTACAGTCAAGTTAAAGATTCTCAGCATTATGGGCGCAAAGTCCTGACAGAATTTGTCAATGCTGGCGCTTCTCCAGAGATTTTATATGTAAATAGACCCCATATCGGTACTTTTAAGCTGGTGGGTATAGTTCAAAGCTTCCGCGCCACGATTGAATCATTGGGCGGCGAAATTCGCTTTCAAAGTCGGGTAGAAGATATCGATATTGAAAATGGGCAAGTGCGGGGGGTAAGGCTTGCTAGTGGAGAATATATCGCCAGCAATCATGTAGTTTTGGCGGTGGGACATAGCGCCCGT
>CAJQOK010000280.1 GCA_905479905.1 uncultured Aliterella sp. | reverse complement strand
TTGTAAGTGCGGTGGCTGGGGCAGTTCAGAGAGCAGCTAGACAAGAAGGGATTGCGGCAAACTAGCAGTTACTTAATTTTGCATTCTAGTTAGGTTGCTAACTAGAATGCAGTTAGTTTTGAGCGCGGCTTTTTACAGGTTTGGCTGGCGAGTGAGACTTTGACCAATTACTGCGACGCTGCTTAGAGCGTTTAACCTGCAAAGGCTCTGCCGCCGATGGTGGTGTAAAGTTCGATTCGTAACCTGGGACTGCGACTTTAACAATAGTGTGGTTGAGCAATTTTTCGATACTGGTCAAAAATGGATATTCATCTTTGCAGACTAGGGAAACGGCGCAGCCTTCCATTCCGGCGCGACCTGTGCGCCCGATGCGATGCACGTAGTCTTCGGGAACATTGGGCAGTTCAAAATTGACTACATGAGGCAGCCTCTCTATATCTAGCCCCCGTGAGGCTACATCAGTAGCGACTAATACCCGCACCTTGCCTTGCTTAAAATCGTTTAAAGCTTTGAGACGAGCCGCTTGACTTTTGTTGCCATGAATCGCGGCGGTTTTTAGTCCATCTTTGGCAAGCTGCTCGGCTAGACGACTAGCACCGTGTTTTGTCCGGGTAAAAACTAGCACTTGTTTCCAGTTGTGGAAGCTAATCATGTAAGAGAGTAATTCTCGCTTGCGATCGCGTTCGACCAGATGAACGACTTGTTGTACTTGCTCAGAGGCGGTATTGCGGGAAGCAACCTCAATTAAAACCGGAGTTTTGAGCAGAGTATTTGCAAGTTGCTGGATGGTTTTAGAAAAGGTGGCGGAAAACATTAGCGTTTGCCGAGCGGAGGGCAATTTTGCCAAAATTTTGCGGATATCGTGGATAAAGCCCATATCTAACATGCGATCGCATTCATCCAGCACAAGTATTTCTATGTGGGAAAGATCGAGGTTTTTTTGCTCTAAGTGGTCGAGTAAGCGACCGGGAGTAGCGACGACAATATCAACGCCTTGGCGCAGGGTTTGAATTTGCGGTCTAAGACCAATCCCACCATAGACGATAGCCGAACGCAGGGGTAGGTATTTGCCATAGGTTCTTACACTATCTCCTACTTGTTGCGCTAGTTCGCGGGTGGGGAGAAGGATAAGAGCGCGAGGTGTGCGATACTCTTTGCGGGAACTAGAGTTGTTGAGGAGTTGCAATAGAGGTAAGGTAAAACCTGCCGTTTTACCCGTTCCTGTTTGGGCGCTGGCGAAAACATCTTTTCCTTGTAAAATAGCTGGAATTGCTTGCTGTTGAATGGGTGTAGGCTCGTTGTAGTCCTGCTCGGCGACAGCACGAAGCAAGTCTTGGGAAAGACCAAGATCAGAAAATGTCATAAATACGATGGCTCCAAGAGTTGCCCCTATCCAAATCAAAGTGGAACCAGTCTAAGAGCAAAAAATTTGTGGTTTAGTTGGATGGCTCGAACAAGCAAGTCAACTCCGCCAGCAACAGACCGGGATGTACTAGCAGAGATTTATCTTAACAGGGAATTGGTAATTGGGAATTGGGAATTGGTAATTGGGAATTGGTAATTGGGAATTGGTAATTGGTAATTGGGACTTTTCTTAGTGACCGATCGCCCAGGGTCGTCCGTGATGATGGTTGTGTTTATGGGTTGCATGATTGGGCGAACTTGGACGTTGCACTACACGAGGTTCGCCGCTTTGTTCTACTCGCTTACTTAATTGGGTGGGGGTTTTGAGTATGCCCACCGCAGATATAAGCCGTTTGGCGACAGTTTGGCACGTTGGGCAAAACATCGGCTCTCCTACTTGTTGAAGGCTGCGGCTTTGCTCAAATACACCGCAATCGCATCGAAAATCGTATAGGGGCATTAGTTGATATTTCCTTGTTAGTAAGCTTTTGGCGATTAGTGGGTTTGATAAACTAATTTGGAGATCCCCCCTAACCTACGTCAATAAAGCGGGAAGAATAGCGATACCCGCTTTTTGACTCCCCTTAAAAAAGGGGGAAAATATTAGGTAGGTAGCACGTTACGCTCAAAAATTGCGGTGGGTACAGCGATCGTACAGCAAGCGTTGGGAATGTCTACAATGCCGCTAATACGTCCTTCTACGGGAGCCGAACCTAAAAGTAAATAAACTTGTTCGCCTGTATAACCAAACTTTTTGAAATAGGCGATCGCATTTAAGCAAGCACGACGATAGGCAACATGAGCATCTAAATAATACTGTTTGCCCGAAAATTCATCTACAGAAATGCCTTCAAATACCAAAAACTCTGAGTAATGGGGTTGAACGGGGCCAGGCTTAAATATGGGGTTAACTACGCTATATTTTTCTACACCACCTTTAATTAATTCGACGTGCAAATCGAGATACCCAGCCATTTCAATCGCGCCGCAAAAAGTAATTTCTCCGTCACCTTGGGAAAAGTGAATGTCTCCCATTGAAAGCTTTGCACCTTCAACATAGACGGGAAAATAAACCTTTGAACCTTTGGATAAGTTTTTGATGTCGCAATTTCCTCCATGTTCGCGGGGGGGAATTGTCCTACAAGCTTCTTGCGCTATACGGTCAAATTCCGCGCCTTTAAGAGAACCTAAAATGGCATTAGTTGGATTAGGAAGTAAAGCTAAAGCTGGTACTCGGTTGGGATCTGTTGCTACTAATTCCGCTTCCCGTTTATTCCAAGTAGCCAGCAATTCATGGGAAGGAGCGCAGCCAATTAATCCGGGGTGGGGAATTCCAGCAAATTTTACATCGGGAATGTGACGACTGCGCGCATAGATGCCTTGCAAATCCCAAATTGCTTTTTGCGCTGTTGGATAATGCTCAGTTAAAAAACCACCGCCGTTTTCTTTGGCAAAAATCCCTGTAAAACCCCACTCATAGTTGGGCAAAGTTCCCACATCTAAAATATCTACAACCAGCAAATCGCCGGGTTCTGCACCATTAACGTGAATTGGCCCGCTTAAAACGTGAGGAATAGTTAAATTAACTGTGCGGATATCTTCAGGACTATCATTATTGTGAATTTGTCCATCTGTCCAATCCTTGCACTCAATCCGAAACACTGTACCAGGATTAACAGAAGCAACCGCCGGAATATCAGGATGCCAACGATTATGTCCAACAGCATCTTGTTCCGTCATTGGCTTATTCAAGTCAACTTTAAACAGCACTTCTGGCATAGTTTTCTCCTCTTTATGTCTACAGCAAGTTTTGCTTCTCTGAATAAATTAAGCTTTCTTCACTTTATATTTTTCAAAGATGTTATTGATTAACAGCTAAAAAATCCAGTTATTTGTACTGTTTAAAATTCTATTTTTTAAATGCTAAAAAATTACTTACGTTCAATAAAAGCAAAAATACAATAAATAAATTGTATTGATTAATACAGAAAACAAGTTAAATTTATAAGACTTCTACAACTAAGTCTGACAAAAACAAAACCTTTGATTATACCAATAAGACTATTATTTGCAGGGAGTTGGAGGATCTGCCCCAAGTCTGTATTTTTATTAAAGCAAAATTTCCATAGAAACAAGTAGTAACTTGAGCAGATGTATTACCCACTCAAATTACAAAGAAAAAACAAATTTACTGCATTTCCTGCAAAACTTGACTAATTAAATCTGTTGGCACTTTGTCAGTTATTTCTACTGCACCAATTTGAGTAGGTAGGACAAATCTAATCTTACCTGCTTTAACCTTTTTATCAGTTTGCAAAGAGTCAGAGATCGCATTAATATTTATTCCCGTAGGTAATTTAGTTGTAAGCCCAGCTTTTTGAATTAGACTAAGTTGCCGTGCTTGACTTCGCGCGTCCCACAAATTTAGTTTTACAGCTAATTTTCCCGCCGCTACCATACCGATCGCTACAGCTTCGCCATGATTAACTACTTGATAGCCTGTCAAGCTTTCTACCGCATGACCGATAGTATGACCATAATTGAGAATTGCCCTTAATCCCGCTTCTTTTTCATCCTTACTAACAACATCAGCTTTAGCTTGACAAGAACGCGCTAAAATAGTTTGCAGCAAACTGGGGGACAGATAACGCATTTCGTCTAAGCGATCGCACGCTTCCATTTGCTCAAACAAATCTGCATCCCAAATTATTCCATACTTAATTACTTCTGCCATCCCAGCTTGAAACTCTCGCACAGGTAAAGTATCCAATACTTGCGGATCGATTAGTACCAATCGTGGCTGATGGAATGCGCCAATTAAATTTTTACCTTGGGGATGATTTACGCCCGTTTTGCCACCAATAGAAGCATCGACCATTGACAATAACGTAGTGGGAACTTGTATAAAATTAATCCCTCTTAGCCATGTAGCCGCCGCGAAGCCCGTCATATCTCCAATTACGCCCCCACCCAAAGCAACCATCGTTGACGCGCGTTCTAGACGGTTTTCTATGGCTTTGTCGTAGATTTGCTGGATAGAGGTTAAGTTTTTATATTGTTCGCCATCTTTGAGAAGGCAAGTTGTGACATCAAAGCCTGCATTTAAAAGAGATGAAACCGCTCTTTCCCCATAATGACCAAACACGGAGGGGTTAGATACTAATAAAACTTTTTTACCCAATTTGAGGGTAGCCATTTTTTTACCCAGCAATTCTAAATTGCCTGGTGCGATCGCAATGTCGTAAGACTCGGAAGGTAGATTTACACTAATAATAGCCATAGCAAATATTTCAATTGGCGACTGGGCGCTGCAATTACTTCAACTAATGTTTCAATATTCTTTATAGCTAATGGAGAAACACAAATGTTTGGAGTTATTTCTTACGTCTTGCTTTTGGGCGGATTTTTTGCCCTGGCGGTGGGTTTACTTTTCGGGCTACGCGCCGTTAAATTGCTGTAATTTATGGTATTAGGGCGCATATATAAAACGCGCCCTACTCCTAGGCTTAACTAGCTAAAGCTGTAACATTTACTTGGGGAGTCTTTTTGATTTTGGCTTCTTCTGCTAAAAATTCGGCTAATTGCGCTTCAATTTCAGCTTTGACAATTTCTCGGTATTCTAGAAAATGCTCGATTTGGGCGCAAGTTGACAAGTAGCTGCTAATCCCACCGCGATTGTAGCGATACATATTAAACAAATTGCGCCAGAAAGCATAACGAGTTTTGCGAACTAAACCTTGTCTCCAGCAAATTGTCAAAAATGCCTGAATTACCTTTAAATCGACTCCCGTTTTAGAAGAATTGCCTTTATCAGGATATTTTGCTTCGCCTAAAATGCGGAAGTGGCGATAAGTACGATCTAAAAACTTTTCTGGATCGTACAATTCCCAAAAAGCTGCAATGTATTCGCTGGCAATTTCTTCTAAAGGACGGGTGGGGACGTAGTTCATCAATGTAGTTTGATTGATGTTGCCATCTTTTGAACGCAATCTACCTTCTTTTTCGAGGCGGATAGTTAGCGCCGTATCGGGCAATGCTTGCAGCATACTAAATATAGCTGTAGGAATAGAGGTTTTTTCCACAAATTTAACCACGCGATCGCCTGCGCCCGATTTTTCGCCATCAAACCCAATAATAAATCCAGCCATGACGCGCAATCCAGTACGAGTAATTGCATGAACAGAATCAGTTAATGAATCGCGGGTATTTTGAAACTTTTGCGTCAAAGTCAAGCTTTCTTCGTCGGGGGTTTCAATGCCCAAAAACACTGAACCAAAGTTACAATCAACCATCATATCCATCAATTCTTGATCTTTTGCCAAATCAATTGATGCTTCTGTTGCAAAGGAGAAAGGATAACGTTTTTCAACCATCCAGGGCTTTAAGTCTTTAAGAAACAACTTTACATTGCGTTTATTGCCAATAAAGTTGTCATCTACCATAAAAATACTGCGTCGCCAGCCAAGATTGTAAAGGCATTCTAACTCGGCGATAATTTGGGCTGGGGTTTTAGTGCGAGGTTTGCGCCCGTAAAGTACAATAATGTCGCAAAATTCGCATTGAAACGGACAACCGCGCGAAAATTGTACTGACATTTCCGAATAAGCATCAAACTTTAGCAAGTCAAAGCGGGGAGTCGGAGTGTTGCTAACATCGGGTTTTTCGCCATTGACAGCCCGGAAAGTGCCGCTTTTTTCACCGCGTGCGATCGCATCTACAAACATGGGAAGGGTAATTTCCCCTTCATCCAAAATCAAAAAGTCTGCTCCCGCACCTTGAGCTTCAAGAGGTAAAGCTGTGGGATAAGGGCCACCTACAGCTACTAATTTACCGCGTTTTTTTGCTTCTTGAACTTGGGCAAGCAAATCTTTTTTCTGGACAATCATCGCCGAAAGAATGACTAAATCTGCCCATTGCCATATATCTTCGGTGATTTCGCTAACGTTGCGATCGACTAACTTATATTCCCATTCTTGGGGCAAAATTGCCGCTACTGTAACCAATCCCAAAGGCGGTAGCATAGCTTTACGCCCTAATAATTCTAAGGTTTTTTCAAAAGACCAAAAACTTTTAGGAAATAGGGGATATAAAAGTAAAACTTTCATGAAATATTTAACCTCTGATTTTTTTAAATTTGTAAGGTCTGGTTTTGAGTAACAAACAACAATCTATTGGATATTTGGTAACTTGCGATCGTGGGAGATCCCCCCTAACCCCCCTTAAAAAGGGGGGGGAATATTTTTGAGTCAGCTTTTTAAGCCTGGATGCAAATATTAGATACTAATCAAAAGACTTTTTTCTCATCTTAGGAGCTATGGGTTTAAATTCCCTTATAGAAGGTAGACTTTCAGACATTTTCCTCCTTGTAAAAGAGCGCATTTCCATATTTTCCCCCTTTTCTAAGGGGAGTCAAAAAGCGGTGTAGCTGAACCTGACCGCTTTATTGACGTGTTTTTGGGGGGATCTCCATATTTTCCTTATCCTCTCAAACATCCGAATCTTGTAAATGACGTTATTGTAAAGGGTTTAGTGCGGCATCGCCGCGACTTTACTTTGGGTAACAGGTTTTTGTTGTCCTTGGGCTTCAAGTTCTAGAGACTCCTCAAGCTGACTTTTAATTTGATCGCGCACGATTTGGCGGTACTCAAAATTTATAGGCGTTGACTTTATTTAGGCTTTGATTAAATTGCTTTATATCATAGAATACTTAGTTAAGTTAAGGCTAAACAATTTGCGAAGTTCATACCTGAGAAAGATTGACAAATCTAAGGATTATTTACTTATTAGTGCTGGATCTTCTGCCGTCCAACCGATGCCCGACGCATAACGCAACTCAAAATGTAAATGGGCTTGCTTGGAGCTAGGTTTGCCAGTAATACCAACTTTGCCAATTACATCGCCTTGATTGACTATTTGACCTACACTTACAGCTAAAGACTGTAAATGGGCGTAACGGGTTTGTTTGCCACTCGGATGATTAATTACAACTAAATTGCCATAACTTGCTTGATCGCCTGCAAAAGCGACGGTTCCATCATTTGCTGCTTGTACGGGGGTTCCTAAAGGTGCTAATAAATCAATCCCACTATGAAAAATTACTTTGTTTGTAAGTGGATCTACTTGCCAGCCATAACCTAAAGCTATATTTGCTGTTTGGGGTAAAGGGTAGCCTTTGATAGTTTGTTTAGAAATAGACGCAGACGACCCATTTACCCCAGGAATGAAGACAGATTGCGGTACATTTTGGCAACCGTTAAGTTCAAATAATACATCGGCGCGGACATTGTATTGGGCTGCCAATTGCTGCCAAGTTAGACCCCTAGGTACTTGAACTCGAATACCGTTGTAACGCGATAAGTCAGGGTTAGAACACTTTGTGGACGGTGTAGGGGCGGCAATTAGCTGCGGGAAATCGGTAGCTAGAATTAAACTAAAAAGTGTTGAGGATAACAGTAAGCGTAGAATCATAATAATTAAATTGTAAGGGCGATCGCATTGTCACTTGTGTTAACGTGGCGATCGCCTAGCACGAGTTAAAGTTAAAACTAGCTAGAGCGAATCTTTGAAGTTTAAAAATTAATATCTGCATAGCGGTTAGAAAGCAGCAAATAATATGGGTTTATCTTTAAAAAAGTTGACTTTTTCTCTTACTTTACTAATTATCGGCGGTGGTGCGGGAGTATTTGGCAGTCGTTATTTACCATCGCCTAAACAACCATTTCAGCAATTAAGAACTGTACCAGTAATCCTTCCTCCAGCTAATCCACCCGTAGACAGGAGCGTTACGGCGGGGGTTATTCAAGAGCGCGATCGCAATTTTATTGCTACAGCCGTTGAAGAAGTGGGCCCGGCGGTAGTCCGAATTAACGCCACGCGCAAAGTAACTAATCAAATTCCTGAAGCCTTGGACAATCCTTTATTTCGCCGCTTTTTTGGCGACGAGCAACCAATTCCTGACGAGCGAGTAGAGCGCGGTACAGGTTCGGGTTTTATTTTAAGCGCTGATGGTCATTTACTTACCAACGCTCACGTAGTCGCCGATACAGATACTGTACAAGTTACTTTAAAAGATGGGCGTAGTTTTGAGGGGAAAGTTGTAGGGGTAGATACCGTTACTGATGTGGCGGCGGTGAAAATTAAGGCGCAAAATTTGCCCCAAGTGAGAATTGGTAACTCTAATAATTTAATTCCTGGAGAATGGGCGATCGCC
>CAJQOK010000279.1 GCA_905479905.1 uncultured Aliterella sp. | reverse complement strand
GTTTATTTCACTCAGTAGATGAATTAAAGCAACTACTAGATAGGCTGCTAAACCAAGGTGAGTTAGTAATTAAGTGGCATCGAAAGATTAAGAACAAAGGAAATAACCACTATATTGCAGCTTAAATGCTTATAAGCTTATTTGGGTTGTTAGGGGCGTTGATTGCCTCTAGACAAATTCCTTTGATGCTTGTCATAGTGATGTTTTTATCTGGATTCCTTGTACCTAATGTCGATAATTGGGGACACCTTGGCGGTTTTTTGGGAGGATACCTAATTAGCAGGATAGGCGGTTTAGACCCACGCTATCAAGAAGGAATGTGGCACTTGTTTTTAGCGATTATCTGTCTTGCACTTACGGCACTGAGCATCAGTGCGTCTATTGTTAACTTTGTGCCATATACCCAGTGAATATATAACCATCGTTGACAAGCTGATAGTGCATTAACTTAATGTGGGATAGGTAGCTATATCGTGCCAACTCCAAGGACAAGTTGCTAATGCGGTTGTGTTGCAAAAAATGGTATGGTGAAATAATTTTACTAGAAAAAATTATTCTGCCGGACTCTAATGAATTCTAAAACTCCGTTCAAGTAGAGGCACAAGCACAGTCCGATATCATCCTTTTGTGTGTACACTGGTATCTCAGTTATCCGCTTTCCTATCGCCAAGTAATGGAGATGGTGAACGAAAGGGGATTAGATATTTATCAGCTTAACACCAAAAATGGGAGAGAACTCCTGCCTGTTTCAATACTTTTATTTCTTTGGCAACCATTCACATTTGGATTAACAGAATTTTATTAGCGGGATAGATTTGTGGACCAAACAGAAAAACCAGATCTGATTGCTAATGCTATAACTTCAGTTATTTTTCCACAATTCCTAACCCAGGTGCGAAATTTATTTAAGACATTAGATAAACCTATAGAGACAAAGAGCAAGCTTTGCACAGGCAACTAAATTGTATTAATGTGAGGGATTTTAATGTTGAAAAAAATTGCTATTTTCTTGGGTGCGATCGCTTTAACGATTCCTGGATCAATGCAAGCCCATGATCAACTTACGGCGCTTGATATAGCAGATCGCAGTCCTATTGAGTACACTAACCGCAGTTGGTAAACCAGTTGCGTAAATGCTTGGGATTGATTAAGTCAAGAGCAGTGGCAATAAGAACCGATCTCACTAACACCAAAAATGGGAGAGAATTTCTGTCTGTTTCAATACTTTTATTTCTTTGGCAACCATTCACATTTGGATTAACAGAATTTTATTAGCGGGATAAATTCGTGAACCAAACAGAAATACTAGATCTAATTGCTAATGCTATGACTTCAGTTATTTTTCCACAATTCTTAACCCAGGTGCGAAATTTATCTAAGACGCTAGATAAACATACAGAGACAAAGAGCAAGCTTTGCACAGGCAACTAAATTGTATTAATGCGAGGGATTTTAATGTTGAAAAAAATTGCTATTTTCTTGGGTGCGATCGCTCTAACGATTCCTGGGTCAATGCCAGCCAATGCTTCCCCTAGACAAACAGAAGTTATAGCACAGGTAAATTGTAGTGATTATGGTAGAGGGATAGTCATCAACCCGGAATATGTTCGTCGAACTCGTTCAGGATTAGATATTTGGGTCTGCTTTGAGACCGGATTAGGGAGTCGGGCATTCGCTTCGGTGTATCCTGGTCCGTATGCTGTCCTTAAGTGTGGCTTGACGCGGTGTAAGTTAATTGGTTGGACTGATTGAGTCTGCCAGTGATTAGTTCGTGGTTGAATTCTCCTAGTTGAACGAACCTATGGTTGAATCGGGCGGTGTCGACGGCTGAGCAAAGATTATGAATATCTACCTAAAACATCGGAAGCATTTATCTACTCGACAACTTTAAGTACACTCCTGCGGAGACTGGCATAATTTGCTACTTCTTAAAAGTCCTCTTATCTCCTCAGCTTTTCCTTAACTAGAACTCACGACAGCGCAGGTTATTGCAGTAAGTCAAATTGAAAAAATTTGAGAGACTTGGTAGCTACTGTAAGTATTTAAGCACAACTGACAACATAGAGGAAAGTATGAAAATCAAAATTGAAAATCAAGGAACAAGCCTCAAGCTCTTAAAAACTCCAGCTTCCCGGATACCAGAAACAAAAACTTGCCAGCATCATGTTCGGATACAGAATTTATTACAGCTACAGATTGATCTACTTGCAACTCAATCCCAAATTAAATGGGTGGAGTTAGTATATCAAAACCCGCAAATATCCAATCAAAGACAAGTTCTTGAGGCATCTCAAACGTCATTTCCTGGTTCAAAAGAAACCCAAACCTATTTACAAACTGAACAATGGTTAGGCAATTATACACGTGCTTTAACGCTCAAACGTGTTGTTGCCAAGTCAATAGAACCTGGTTTCTATTGTTGCCAGTTTGGGGAGCAAGGTCAGCCGAATCAATATCTGCTGCTATTTGTCAAAGGATCGCTATCTCATGCCTGTCGCCAACTCATCAAACGAATAGCTGCAAGCATTGGCGAATATCTAGTCGAGCATCGACAAAACGAGCAACAACACCAAAAGATTGAAATTTTAGAAGATATTGTTCAACGTGTAGGCCACCAATTGCGCCATCCATTGGGTTTAATTAATCTTTACGCCCATAATCTTAACTGCATCCTTCCCCAAGGCAAGGAACAAGAACAAGCTTCAGTAATTTGCAAAACTGTCAACTCTTTAAATCAAAGTCTTACTGATATCTTGCAATGTGCCAGCAGCGAAAAGTTGCAGATTGCACCACGAGATTTACGCAGTCTAGTCCTCAAAACCTTAGAAGACTTTGATAGCTGGATTACAGAAAAACAGCTTCAAATTCACTGCTCTGGCGATACAACAGTCTTGACGCTCGATTCTCTGCAAATCAAGCAAGCATTCAGCAACTTGCTGAGTAACGCCATTCATTTTAGCCCTCAAGGCGCAAAGATTTTCATTGATTGGCAGAAGCAACAGGACGATGTAGTGCTGACTTTTATCGATGAAGGTCCAGGTCTATCATCGGCAGATCTACAGAAACTTTTCAAACCTTTCTACACTCGGCGCGTAGGAGGAACAGGATTAGGATTAGCCATAGCCAAAAAAATCGTACTCGATCATGGAGGAAAACTTTGGGCAAAAAATGCTTCTAACAAAGGAGCAGAATTCGTAATTAGTTTACCGCGCTTCGGTTCACCCATTAATCTACAAGAGGAAAATACCGCATGTTAATTCAAGCAGAACAAAATAAAAAGCTATCTGTACTGTTGGTTGAAGACGATCTTCACTTTCGAGCCGGAATCCGTAATCTCTTTGACTTTTATCATATTCAGAACAAAAGCATTTCTGTCGTTGCAGAAGCAAGTCGTCCGGCACTGGCTTTGACGCTTGCCGAGCAACATACTCCTGACTTAATCTTGATCGACATGGAACTTTCTGAAGGCAATGGTTTGACATTGCTGCAACAGCTTCTTGGCAGTAATGTTTCAAGTAAAACCCTTGTCTTATCAGGTCATCAAGAAGACTCTTGGGTTTACCAGGCTATGCAGGCTGGAGCCGATGGCTATGTTTTCAAGAGCCAGGTTGCGGAGCAGCTTCTAGATGCAATTGATACCATTATGCAAGATCGAGTTTACCTACCCCCTGAAGTTGCCACAGGATTCTTTCGGAGATTTCAGAAAACCCAAACCGCTTTACCCACCCAAATAGGCGAACCCTGCGAACTATCCCAGAGAGAAAATGAGGTCTTAGGTTGCCTAGTTCAAGGCTTATCAAATGACGAGACCGCCAAGCATCTCTATATTTCAGTTGCCACTGTTAAAGCGCATATTACCAACATTTTTTTGAAATTACAGGTTACGAGCCGAACTCAAGCCATTGTGGCAGCTATTAAGATGAATCTGGTTTAGGAGTAAGCTGATGAGAGGATTTTATGCCCATTACTAACGCTTATACTCAATTCTACCGATGTACGCAAAACACTCCTCTGGGATGTCAAAATAATAAAGAGACTGTTGAAAAAGTACCTAATGCCAAGTTCTGTCTGGAATGCGGTTTTCCTACTCCCTTGTCACCTCAAGTCGAGCTTCGGGGCACTTTGGGCACCTATCGTATTTCTGAACTGCTCAGACCTCAAGGAATAGGACGGCTTTACAGAGGAACTCAGATTGGCAACGGTCAACTTGTTGCGGTGAAGGAATATTTGCTGCCTAATCGCTGTTTTAATGCAACGGAGGCTGATTTGCGTAGAACAGCCTTACTCCAAATAACTCAAGATAACTTAAATAACCACAAGGCTTGGGAGTTTCGGTTAGTCAATCCTTTAGAGGTCATCGCCGACCTATCTAGCGATCGCATTTACATAATTTTCCCAGGTCAAATTGCCGCAGCGCCTACTTTAGCCCAGATTGTGCAGGAAAAAGGAGCCTTCACGGCAACGCAGGTGCGGGTAGTCCTCAATCAAATTTTGCAGACGTTACACTTTCTCCATAGCCAGAATTTAGGAATGGCTCATGGCAACCTAGGGCTTGATAGCTTATTAATGAGTCCTAATAACTACGTCTATGTTTGCGACCAAGCTTCCTGGGAACAGCACTTTATTCCTGGTTCAACAAAGATGCCCAAAATGCCGTCGTCTTCCCAAGACTTAGTCGATCTTGGATGGGTTGCTTTTTCTCTTTGGACTGGTCAAGCGATTCCGGCATCTGATGCGATGCTCGATGCGCGTGAAGCTCAGCATTGGCCCCAGGAAGATCCACCTTTAAAAGACTTTGTGCATCGCTTACTGGGATTGGATGCCCCGTTTGAGAGTGCGGCGGAGGCTCGTCAAACGCTACTCAAACTTCCTCAAGCGCAGAATATGACTGGGTTTCAAGTCGATGACAGTTTAGACCCTAAAGACAGACCAAAGTCTCGTAAATATTGGCTATTGAGTCTACTCGCTTTGCCTATATTAGGATTGCTGTTGTGGTTCCTGCTACTACGATCGCTCTTTAACGCCCATGCAGAAAAAGCAGAAAAAATTGAGCCTTTGGTGTCATCTTTTGAAAATGTCAATATTCAACCGGGACATCGTCCCTATACGGGCGAAAGATTTGGAACTTGGAGTACAGTTTTAGGCAAGCAACCCGTTAGCGATCGCCAACTCAGAGAGTTGTTGACCCAACCCAGGACGGATGTTGCGGCTTTCTTTAACTATCGCGGTTATCGTCCTCAGCAATCGCCCTTGGATGAAGTGCTTAGAGCCAATGAGAAAGCAAATTTTGCGATCGTAAGCTTAGTAACTCAGCTACCGCCAGAGTTAGTGCAGGAAACAGTTGCCTACGATGGTTTATTGGTGTATGTTCCGGCTTACAAAAGTCAAAATTTACCTAGTGCATTGCAAGGCAAAATCAGTGTTGCTCAGTTAAAGCAAATCTTCACAGGACAGATCGTCAATTGGCGAAAGCTAGGTTCAAATTTTCCCGATCTGCCGATCAAGCTCTATCGACCAATAGAGCCAGAGGCAATACGTCTATTTGAACAAAAAGTATTAGACGACGATCCGCGCCTGATTGCCCAATTTAGAAAAATTGAGTCACGTTCTACTTTTAATACTTTACGGTCTATTGCCACAGGAGACCAGCAATCTCAAAAAACTGAAGCAGGTACCATTAGTTTCGGTCTGTTGGCGCAAACTTGGGATCAATGCAAGGTTTATCCTCTAGCCTTGACTCAGGGAAATGCTCCTCCAGTCCAACCTCTACAAAAAGAGACAACCGACGGATCGTTGCAGCCCATTTCACCTGCTGATAATCTTTGCCTGGTGAAAAAGCCTTTACTTGATATATCGGCATTTGCCACAGCAAAATACCCACTCAGTAGCCCAGTAGTAGTTGCTTACCCCCTAAACAATAACTTGCCAGGACACAAATCAGGCCCACTGTTCGCTCGATTTCTCAAAACGCAAGATGGTCAGTACCTTCTTCAGCAAGCGGGGATTGTACCCCTCCATCCCATACCCAAAAATCATTCATTATCGCCGTCTATTGTCAATCGTTCAGGATAAAAATTGTGATGGAAATTCATCGTTGCTCCGAGCCTAGCTGTTCTTATTTTAATCTGGTGTTGCCACACAATGCCAAGGTCTGTCCAATGTGCGGTACGTCAATCGTTAAGGATAAAAATTGTAATGGAAATTCATCGTTGCCACGAGCCTAGCTGTTCTTATTTTAATC
>CAJQOK010000278.1 GCA_905479905.1 uncultured Aliterella sp. | reverse complement strand
AGCATCGCCGCCACCATAGATCGTCCCAGCCCAACTATAACGGGATCTAAGTCTGCTACCGCCGCCCGTGTGGCGGGTAAAGTTAGGCTAAAGCAAAGTACGCCCAAAAAACCGTAGAGTAAACCTACAGTTTCCTTATCTAAGGCAGAAAAAGGTGATCGCGCCAAAACTTTACCCCTCTAGTAATTTTGTACTAACTAAACAAACAATCCGTCCCCTGCTCCTCTATCCTAGAAGGAGGGAATGTATTTAAACTAATGTCTTACGAGCCGCTACATCACAAATATCGACCACAAACTTTTGCTGATTTAGTCGGGCAAGAGGCGATCGCTCAGGCGCTCACTAATGCTATCCGCAAAAGCCAAATAGCCCCGGCTTACTTGTTTACAGGCTCAAGAGGGACGGGTAAAACTTCTAGCGCCCGGATTTTATCTAAATCTCTCAATTGTCTTAGTAGCCCCGCGCCGACAGAAAAGCCTTGTGGCAAGTGCGATGCTTGTCAAGGAATTACTAAGGGTATTGCTTTAGATGTGATTGAAATTGACGCAGCTAGTAATACAGGTGTAGACAACATTCGGGAAATTATCGAACGCGCCCAATTTGCCCCCGTACAGTGTCGTTACAAAGTTTATGCGATCGATGAATGCCATATGTTATCGAGTGCGGCGTTCAACTGTCTGTTAAAAACTCTGGAAGAACCGCCCAAAAGTGTGGTATTTATCTTAGCAACCACCGATCCAGAACGAGTTTTACCGACAATTATTTCTCGCTGTCAAAGGTTCGATTTTCGCCGCATTCCGATTCAAGCAATAGTCGATCATTTGCGCTACATTGCCACTGAAGAAGGCATTAGTATCAACGCCGAAGCTTTGCAATTAGTAGCTCAACTAGCTCAAGGCGGCTTGCGGGATGCGGAAAGTTTGCTCGATCAGTTGAGCTTGTTATCGGGGGAAATTACTATTGAGCGCGTGTGGGATTTAGCAGGCTCAGTAAGTGAAAAAGATTGCTTAGAATTGTTGAATGCGATCGCCCAAAACCACCCCGATACTATCTTAGAAAGCGCTCGAAAAATTATGGATCGAGGGCGTGAACCCTTGAACGTGCTACAAAATCTCGCTGGATTCTACCGAGACTTACTCATTGCTAAAACTGCTCCCACTCGTAGCGATTTAGTCTCTCTTACTCCCGCAACTTGGGCAAAACTAGAGGAACTAGCCCTGAAGTTAGAAATTGCTACTATTATCAACGGACAACAGCACCTAGCAAAAAGTGAAGTTCAAATCAAAAACTCTACTCAACCGCGTTTGTGGTTAGAAGTAACATTATTAGGATTGTTGTCTGCTAATACTCCTCAAAAACCTGTGGTGGCAATTCCTCAGCAAATTATTAGCGCCCCAATCCCAGAAATTAAACCAATTCCAGTTGTTGAACAAATAACTAGAGTTGAACCTACACCTACGCCCCCCGCACCGCTAGAAATAACTTCTCAGCCTTTAGAAGCCAAACCAAGCGCCGTCGCTGGAGATAGCGATTTATGGCAACAAGTAGTTAAAGAAATTCAACCTTATTCAGCCCAAGCGCTTGTCAGTCAACAGTGCCGCTTGCTATCTTTTGATGGGAGTTTGGCGCGAGTGGGGATTGCCTCTCAAGCATTGTTTGCAATGGTACAAAATAAAATCCCCAATATTGAGGCGGCTTTTCAAAAGTTAGGATCGCAGAAAGTAAAAGTAACTGTAGAAGTGGGGAAAGAAGCCAAAACTACACCACCGCCAAAAGCGCCTATCTCCCCTCCGCCTCCACCAGCCCCAGAATTGCCCGTCGTCACGCCACAACCAACCCCAGTAGTTGCTACACCTAGCACCGATACCATTGAAGTAGCTGACAATCAATTAGAACTTGCATCTCAACGTTTAGCTGAAGCTTTTAAGGGGGAGACGGTCAACTTTAACTTAAAACCACTTGTTAGCTCAAAAACCTCTCCCCCAGTACCGCAAGCGGAAACTTTGGGGGGCGGACGCTCCGTCCCCAAAGGTTTTCAAGAAATTTCTACTCCTACTGACTGGGATGAGGATGATGAGGAAATAGATTTTTAATCAACAACGCCTTCGTGTAATGTCTTTACCCACTTTAGCCGCTTTTGCCTAACCGATATTCGGGCAGTGGTACTAACCATAACAACTACCCAGTGGAGCATATAAATAGTACCCCGGAGAGTTTGCAAGGCGATCGCCAAAAATGCCGATGGGTTCAACGATTCTTGTTTGCGTACCCTTTTCAAACCCATAAACATTGATACTACTGATAAACTTAGGGTGATACCAGTCAAGGGAGCCATCACTGGCGCTCGATTACGGGCTAAAGACATGATCAAGTCGGGTACAGAAGCGATCGGTAAAATCTGCTGTATTAACAAAAACATCGCCAAATCAAAGGTTTTTGCCCTTCCCAACCGATTGCTAAAAATTGCTTTCCAGTAATCTAAATAGCGCTGAGATTGTCCTTCAGCCCAGCGATTGCGCTGATGCCATAAAGAAATTGCTGTAGTTACGCCTTCTTCCATCACTGGGGGAAAGCTCAAACACTCAATATCCCACTGGTCTAGGTGTAAACGTAAAGCTAAGTCCAAGTCATCGGTAATTGTCTCTTCATTCCAGCCTCCGCAGCGCACTAAAGCCTCTCGGCGCACAAATTGACCGTTACCACGCAAATCACCGATCCCGCCCTTAGCAATGCGCTGTTGCTGCATATAGCTATCTAAAGCCATTTCTGTACTTTGCCCTTTTGTCCAGAAATTAGTTCCAGCATTGGCGATCGCTTTGCGTACCTGTACAGCCCCTACAGTTTCTCTATCAAATAAAGGCAATACTTGACGCAGCAAATCAGGCGACACTTGAGCATCGGCATCAAATACCCCTAAAAATGCCCCTTTTGTCAATGGCAATACGTCATTTAATGCGCCAGATTTACCGCCACTGGTTTCGGTGCGCCGCAATACTTTTAGCTGAGAATATTTTTGCGCCAGATTTGCCAGCAATTCCGGCGTTTTGTCGGTGCTATGATCGTCAACTACCCAGATTTCGTATTTATTTAACGGGTAATTGATACTACAAAGCATTTTCACCAAATTGCTAATTACCGCTTCTTCGTTTTTAGCAGCAACTAGCAAGGAAACTGTGGGACAATTTGCTAAATCCCCCGTTAATGGTGCTGGTGCGAGGCGGGGACGAGTAAAGACAAGTCCCAAAGCATGAATTCCAAAAATTGTTGTCATGCCTAAAACAAACCACGAACCCCAGGAAACCAAGTTTAGGGCGATCGTACCGCCCCAAACTACCGTTAAAACTACCGCCGCTTTGCGTCTGCGTCCTTGGTAGCCAGAAGTTAGAGGTGTTGCTGATACCTCTAACATTGACTCCTCAACACTTTCTTCTGATTCCTCTGGTTCAGAGAACTCAGACAACAACGAATTAAGCGCTTCAAGCTCGTTGTAAGAATCGTTTTCTTGCCAAAAATTCGCTGGCATAAGTTACTGTATTTAGCCACCAGTATTTGTCTACACCCATATTGAAGCTGGGGATCAAATAACACCATACTGTACAGCCTTCACAGACTGATAGCTTTCCTTGAGAAGCGCGATACTTCTCCACTTCTTCCGATTCGCGATAAAGCTCGTAAAGCTTACCGTTAATGGGTACGCCTGATTGGGCAAAGTGGTAACAAGGCAACAGCAGTTGGTCGTCAGGAGAAATTGCAATTACCGCATCTACCGCTTTACAACGGGGGTTTTTGGTATCATTGCCGCCAGCTTCAATAAAAGCCAATGCAGCTTTATTGTATCCGACATTCTTATACTTCTTCCCGCTTGCTTGAATTGCCGCCACCATGTCAGGAGTGGGGTTTTTTTGGGAATTATAGTTGTCATAGGCGGTAAAAGCTGGGTTTAGCCATACTCTTGCCCCTAAACGCAGTCCTAATTCGCCAATTTCGTCAATTCGCTCGTAGTTTTGGGCTGTAACGGTGTGGTTGAGTACGGGGTATTCGCCTAAAGATTGGGCAAGTTTTACCGATTCTACCAAGTTGTCAAAAAGTCTTACTCCTCGTGATCTGTCATGAGTTTCAGCATCCGCGCCATCTAAGGAAAAATTTAAAAAGTCTACAAGTCCTTGAACTTCTTTCGCTTTTTTGGGATACAGAATCGTGTTTGTCGTCATGCTAGTCATAAACCCAAGGCGTTTTGCCTCTTGGTATATTTGACCAACATCGGCGCGTAACAAAGGTTCGCCCCCAGTAAAATCAATGTAATTTACACCTAGCTTGCGTAAATCAACCAAATTGTGCGCGATCGTTTGATAATCGGCTTCCTTTGGCGGTTCTAATGCCCAAATGTTACAAAAGTGACAGCGAGCATTGCAGCGATAGGTCAAGTAATAGTTGGCAACCAGTGGAGCCATAGAATTTGCTCACCAGAATTTTCTTAAGACATCTCCAGCCCATAATAAACCGTGAGTCAATCATTTTGACTTTGAATAAAAAATTTATGCAACAAATTTCTTAATTTTTGGGCAATTAGTAGGTATTTTTTGGGAATAATATGGTCAAAAGCCTAGATTAACCATCATTTTACAAAAATTAAGGAATATTTAATCATGTCTCTCGCTCAACTACAGCCCGCCAATTCTCAAGATGTCCGAGTATATATGCCTTATTTTCAGGGAAACAAACGTAATATTCTGCCTTTAGCCATTAGTTTGTATAAAAAAGGAGCGCTAGAAGGAGAGCGCAAAATTGAGGGGGGGGAGAGTATTCCTTTTGTTGCTACTTGGAACGTTTCGACGTTACCTGCCGATTTAATCCGGTGTCGGATGCAGTTTGACGGGAACGCAGAGCTAAGTTACGAAATTATGATGGCAAGTTCGGTGTTAGTAGATTTTTTAATTGATGTAGTAGTTACTTTTCAACTAGGGCAAACTACCGATTTTCCTAAAGGATTTTATCGTAAACTTTTGCGGAAAGAGGACTAAACTTTAAAATAATCTAAAAATTTTCTGGGGATTGGCAATATTATTGTTAGCCTTTAAAACTCAAGTTCGACTTAAAATAAACAAGAAGTTGCGCTTAGGCAACGAACCAGTGGAGACTCCTGGGTATACTGCCAACAATAAAATAAGGAGCAAAGCGTGCCAATATCTGCTAAATATTTACTAATTGGGTCAACGGAGGCTTACAGTGGTAAGTCCGCTACGGTACTAGGTCTAGCTCATCAACTGCAAAAAAAAGGCTTGGATATTGCTTACGGCAAGCCCGTAGGGAGTAATTTTAGTGAAGACCAAGGACAAGTAGGGGAAGCAGATGTTGAATTTATTAAACAAATACTTACTCTCTTGCCTAATCGGTTATTACCAACATTACTAAATTTGAATGCGGCTACAGTAAAAAAACGTCTAAGCGGTGAAGATAAAACTGATTATCAACAGGAAGCTAGGCAATACTTGCAAAATTCTAGCGGCGATTTGGTATTGCTAGAAGGCGCTGGGAATTTAGCAGAAGGAATGTTATTTGACCTCAGTTTGCCCCAAGTAGCACAAGCTGTTGGTGCGTCTGTATTATTGGTAGTACGTTACCAATCAGTTTTGTCAATGGAAGCAGTGTTAGCCGCAAAG
>CAJQOK010000277.1 GCA_905479905.1 uncultured Aliterella sp. | reverse complement strand
ACAGCAACCGCTTCAGCCAATTAAGGAAAACCTGTGGTGGGTAATTCCAGCTAAATTGGCAGGGGTTCGTAAACCAGTAGTAGAGGAGATAGCCGAGTTACAAGAAGCAGGTATTGGGGCAGTTGTATCAGTTATGGATGACCCTTCTAACTTGGACTTATATCAGCGCTCGAAAATTCCCTACCTCTGGCTACCAACTAAAGGCGGTACTGCACCAAGCCCAGAACAGATTCAGGAATTACAGAACTTTGTCTCAACTCAAAATCAGCTTGGTCATGCTGTTGCCGTTCATTGTACTAGCGGCAGACGTAGAACGGGGACGATGCTGGCTGCCTACTTGATTGCGGCTGGTGCGTCTTATGACCAGGCGATGCAGATAGTTCAAGATGTAAAGCCTGATGCTGAACTGCGAGTAGCCCAAACTACCTTTTTGCGTGAGTTAGCAGGAGGGTGAGTTGCTCAAAGTATGTGAAAAGGTTTATCCAAGCAATGAAACTTAAGGAGAAAATAATGAAGCGAGTTATGTTTGTGTGTAAAAAAAATTCTCGTCGTTCTCAGATGGCGGAAGGTTTTGCGAGAACATTGGGAGCGGGAGTTATCGAAGTTGCAAGCTCTGGGCTAGAAGCAAGTAAAGTAGATCCTAAAGCTGTAGAAGTTATGGCAGAAATTGGAATTGATATCAGCAACCAAACTTCCAAACCTATAAGCGATTTTAATTCTGATGATTACGATGCAGTAATTTCACTTTGCGGCTGTGGGGTGAATTTGCCAGAAGCGTGGGTGCTGCGAGAAATATTCCAGGATTGGCAACTCGACGACCCAGAAGGAAAACCAATAGAGACCTTTTACCGAGTTCGTGACGAAATTAAAGAGCGGGTGGCATTACTGTTAACTAAATTAGGAAATACCCCCAAGCCGTGAAAAATAGTATGAGGCAACGCTATATCGCTGAGTTCATTGGGACGTTTGGGATCGTGTTTGCACCCGTTGCTCTATCGGCAACGGGTACACTTCCAAGTAGCGATAGCAGTTTGATGGCAGCAGCGTGGGTGTCTGGGCTATCGGTACTAGCAATGATCTACGCCCTTGGTCATATCTCTGCTGCTCACTTTAACCCTGCCGTTACCCTTGGCTTTGCGATCGCGCGTCGCTTCCCCTGGCGTTATGTCTTGCCTTACTGGGTCGCAGAGTTTTTAGGCGGGATTACGGCAGCAGCAGTTGTGGCACTTTTGTTTGGCAGGGGATATGGAGCGCATACGCCAGCTTCAGGGTTAGTAGCTGCTGCCGTGGGCATCGAAGCGGTACTCACGTTTTTTTTGATGCTAGTGATTATCTCCGTTGCCACTGATAAGCGTGTAGCTGGTGCAGTACCCGGACTTGCAATTGGCTTAACTGTAGTTTTTGACGTATTAATTGGTGGGCCTGTATCAGGCGGCTCGATGAACCCTGCACGATCGCTTGGTCCCGCGCTGTTTGCAGGTGGTGCAGCTTTAGCAAATTACTGGATATATGTCATTGGTCCCATTCTGGGCGCAGTGGCAGCAGCGCGGCTTTATGAGGCAATTCGGGGTAGTGAGAAACACGCGCAAGGAGCGCCCAACGACCTATATCAAGCGCTCCACGATATTGAAGTAAAGGGTTAATGGCTCCTTTTGAAGGATGAAAACCTATCGCTTAAGTTAAAAGGAATTGATTTGTAATGACTACTTTCGCTCATCCACCCAGAATTTTATTTTTGTACGGCTCCCTGCGTGAACGCTCCTACAGCCGCCTAGCAGCAGAGGAAGCAGCTAGAATTATCTCTGGGTTTGGCGCAGAAATAAGATTCTTTGACCCGCGCGAACTACCAATTTACGGTAGCGTACCAGATACACACCCCAAGGTGCAGGAGCTAAGAGAGTTGAGTCTTTGGTCGGAAGGACAGGTGTGGACTAGCCCAGAGATGCACGGCAATATCACGGGTATCATAAAAAACCAGATTGATTGGATTCCCCTTACTATAGGGGCAGTCAGACCAACTCAAGGTAGAACCTTAGCCGTGATGCAAGTCAGTGGGGGGTCGCAGTCTTTCAACGCCGTCAATACGTTGCGAATTCTAGGACGCTGGATGCGGATGTTCACAATTCCTAATCAGTCTTCTATTGCTAAAGCTTATAACGAGTTCAATGAAGACGGCACGATGAAGGATTCTCCTTATAAAGATCGGATTATCGACGTGATGGAGGAACTTTATAAATTCACCTTATTGCTGCGAAACCAAGTTGATTACTTGACTGACCGCTACAGCGAACGCAAAGAAAAAACAAATGCTCAAGTAATTGCCGTGGCAAACAGCGCTCTTGAAGTTAATACTGGCAGGGGGAAGTGATTCCAGTTTCCATTTAGCTCAAGAGTTTACTTTTAACCTTAGAGTCAAGTGAACATTATAGTTCTGCACAATTTTAAAGAGTTCCAAGCACTACCTGGCTTATGACTGAGAGTGTGTTAAGTCAAGCTAGTGCTTAAGGATTTGTCTGTAACTGTGAGTCTGCTGGAACTTGGCAAATTTTACCTCAACAGAAAAATGAAAGATGGAAGTTGCAGTTGGGAGGGGATAGATGGTTACTGATAGTTGGTGATGTACCTCAGATCAGTTTTCTTTCACATGAAGCAATAGCTTTTTTAGAGTTGCGTCGTCCTTGTTTAAAACGCAAGAGCTAAGACTTTAACTTCAGTTAAGCGAGTACATTTAAGGGGTCTTCTAAGACAAAAAATTTGTGTTACCTAATGCTACGACTCTCCATAGTGTTAAACTATTCGCTTTAAACATCAAGCTAAATATGCAGACGTTTTTCTTCTTCTTACTTGCTGCCCTGGGAGAAATCTCTGGATGCTACGCTTTTTGGGCGTGGTTGAGACTTGACAAAAGCATATTTTGGATTATCCCAGGTATCTTAGCCCTAATTATCTTCGCTTTTGCTCTAACTAAAGTAGATGCCTCAAACGCTGGCAGGGCATACGCTGCATACGGTGGATTTTATATCCTTTCATCCCTGTTCTGGTTATGGCTAGCTGAAGGTGTCAAGCCGGATAAGTGGGATTTGATTGGCGTTACATTCTCTCTAGTGGGAACAATCGTGATCTTGTTCAATCCACATCGTTAATAACAGACCAACACAGTAATGAGAGACTTAGGGACAAAACAGCTAAATATACGACTTGAATACGGGAGCATCTCACTTTTGCAATGAGTACAAATACCAAAACGCAAAATTAAGCTTTTTCAGGTATTAGTCGGAAACAAATCTAGCTTTGTAATCTCAATTTGAAAACCCTATTGTTGCCACTCGCCCTGATATGTAAGATTTATTATAATGAGTAAAAATACTTATTACAAAGGTGAGATGCTCCCCTAACTTTAACCTGAGCAATACTCTAGGAATTGATTATTATCAAGTAATTTGTATGAGGAAATGAGCTAAACCATAGTACATCACGTTATCGGGATTGACGGTGCTACCTTAATGGTTTTCTACACCGAAGCTCACTGCTGGCAGTTCCGGTTGATTAGCCCTGATGGAGCAATATTTGGAGAGAGCAAGATTTACTACAGTGCTGAAGCCGCGCTCAAGGCAGGGCTAGAGTGGATTGCTTGGGGGAATTAGAGAAATGCGATCATACAAAAGTAGAAGTAATTGAATGGTTTATCATTACCATTTTGTGTTTTGCTGTGCGTCACGCTTTTGAACCTAACAAAACCAATTTTCATCGCCTAGTGGTTCCCGATTAAGGATATCGCGGCAGCGATGCCATTGCGGTAAATATCTGTCCATATAAGTCTTAAAGCGCTTGTTATGATAGCGCTCATAAAGATGTACAAGTTCATGGACTATAACGTATTCCAGACATTCGAGCGGTTTTTTAGCAAGTTCCAAATTTAGCCAGATGCGTTGCTTAGTAATATTGCAACTTCCCCACTTTGTTTTCATTTTTTTAATCCCCCAGTCTTGCACTTCTTTCCCAATTGTTAATTGCCAGTGATTTAGCAAGGCTGGAATTTGAGCTTTTAGCTGGTTACGATACCATTGGTTCAATACTAATGCTCGATTTAGGGTGGAAGTGCCAGGACTGACAGAAAGCTGGAGAGTAGTGTTGTTAGCGATCGCAACTTCATGACATCCTCGGCGCTCAATTACTTCTAGGCGGTAACGCTTGCCAAAAACATAATGAGTTTCTCCCGTAACCATTTCCCGCGCCGATTGGCGAGGTTGAGATTGAAAATTGGCTTGTTGTTTTTTAATCCAACTTAAGCGAGAAATCACCGCCAAGCGCACGTTGTCATCGGATAAAAGCTTAGGTACGGCTACACGGACGTGACCATCGGGGGGATAGACAGACAGATGCAGGTTTTTAATAGGCTTCCGTACCACTTGCACGGTAATACCACTGACTAACATTGCTACCATTACTGATACTCACGTTGGTTTTTTACTAGCTCTAGCACTTCTTCAACGTTAATCTTATATCCTGTAGCGGCTGCTCGAATCGCTTTAGCGACTTCTCGCTCTTTGAAGCGATTACCTACCCAACTTTCTTTTTTAGTTTCACGTACAGCACTATCGATGCGAAGCGTCAAGTTTTCATCTTTGCCCAAGTTGTCGTAGAGAGATTTTTTGGCTGGCGTATCTAGGGTTGGCGGGTAATTAGTAGTCATAGGTTGCACAACTTGGCGAGAGAGTTGTTTAACTTGCTCTAAATATTCCTGATAATTAATCGCACTATCGCGGCGTTCTTGAATTAAATCGTCTAGTAACTGGGATATGCGCTCGTAGTATTTAGGATTGACTGGGTTTTGATCAATGATTGTTTTCCGCAGATTGTTTTCGATGGTTTCTGCCATTGCTACGGGGTCTTTTTTTAATCCATCTGGTAGCCCGTCCAGCGCCTCTAGACCATTTTTGACAATTAGCTCAACTAAACCTAGTTCAGTAAATTCCGAGACGATCACACTGTCATCAGCGCGAATGTAACTATCAAGTAAGTGACGCATGGCGCTTTCGTAGCGTTTCATATCTAAGTAGTCTCCACTTGCAACTTTTACCTCGTCGCGGATTTGGGTGTAGTGGGTAACTTCGGCTTTGATAGCGACAGTTTCTTGGGGACTGTACCCCGCTTCGGTCATTTCGTTAGCTAGATTGGCATAGGCACGAATTAAGGCGGCGACAGCTTGATACAGAGCAACTCTTTTCGGTTCGTTGGTGGATAAATCAGTAGTATCTGCGCCACAAAAATAGTGTAAATAATCTCTAGTTTCACGAGGAACTAGGACGGTTTCGCAGAGGGCTTTTACAGTTTCGCGGGTTTCGTCTAGGCGATCGCTTGCTTTTTCGAGGCGATCGCTTAATAAGCCTGCCACATCAGTGAGATCGTAGCCATCAAGTGCGCCGCTTGTATAGTTACCAATTGCCCCTTCTAAGCACTGAAATAGGTCTTTATAATCGACAATATAGCCATATTCTTTATCGTCACCATCGAGGCGGTTGACGCGGCAAATTGCTTGAAATAAGCCATGATCCCGCATTTGCTTATCAATATAAAGGTAAGTAGCTGAAGGAGCATCAAAGCCAGTGAGTAGTTTATCTACGACAATTAGCAAACGCATCTGTCCGGGTTCGTCAATAAAGCGCTGTTTGACTTTTTGCTCAAATTCTTCAACTCGGTACATGGCTTTATCTTCAGATTCGCCGAAGTAATCCGCCAGCATCTTGCGGTAAATGGCGTATTGGTTTAATTTTTCGGTGAGTCCTTCGCCGCTATCTTCGCCTTTAATATCTGCGGGGGAGGGTTTGTAGCTTGTTGCGATTGCACATTTGCCTGCTAAATCGGTACGGCTAAATAACTCGTAGACTTTACACGCTTGGTAGATGCTGGTACAAACTAACATAGCGTTACCGCGTCCATCCATTAGACGTGGCTTGGTATCCATATCAAGCAAGATATCTTTAACAATTTGCTCTAGGCGCGATTGGCTGGAGAGAACTTTTTGCATTGTTCCCCATTTTTGTTTTAGTTGAGTTTTGGCAATGTCGGACAATCCGCGAGTCTTTGCTTCAAACCACTGGTCAATTTTTTGAGGTGAGGTGAGATGCTGGTCAATGTCACGGGCTTCGTAGCGCAAATCTAGCACCACGCCATCGGCAACAGCTTCATCAAATTTGTAGGTATGAATGTAACTACCAAAAATCTCAATACTTTTTTGCTTGTCTTGTTTTAGTAGCGGCGTACCTGTAAACCCGATAAATATAGCGTTGGGTAAAATTGCCTTCATGGCATTATGCAGTTTTCCCGATTGGGTGCGGTGACATTCATCTACAAATACAAATAGTTTGCCTTTGGGAGTAAAGTTACTGGGTAGCTGGGTTTTGAGGTCTTGGATAAATTGCTCGGTAGCAATATTGCCTTCGTTGCTATTGCCGAATTTGTGAACGAGAGAGCAAAGCAGCCAAGGAGTTGTTTTGTTGAGAGTGGCAAGCAAATTTGCGCTGCTAACGGTGCGATAGATGTCTTCCTCCACGCCTTTGAAGACTTTTTCAATCTGTTCATCTAGTTCAGTGCGATCGCTAACAATCAAAACTCGTGCATCGGTGACGTTTTCACGAATCCATTTAGCCAGCCACACCATAACTAGGGTTTTGCCAGAACCTTGAGTATGCCAAATTATGCCCCCTTCACGGCGTTGGACGTGCTGTTGGGCGGCTTGGATACCGAAGTATTGATTGTGGCGGCAAGTCTTTTTGATGCCGGAGTCGAACACGATGAAGTCGTGGATAATTTCTAAAAACCGAGTTTTATTACACAGCAAGCTAAGGTGATAATCAAGGGGGCTATCGAAAGAATTATCTACAGCTTCCTTCCATTGCAGATAGTATCTTTCAGGAGTTTCGATTGTGCCATATCGTAAACCCTGAGTATCGTTACCCGCCATTACCAATTGCAGAGTAGTGAAAAAGGGACGAATAAAAGCTTTTTTCTGGTTATCGAGGTTTTGACGGATACCTTCGCCTACCGCAATGCTAGAGCGTTTGAGTTCCAAAATACCCAGAGCAATACCGTTGACGTAGAGAACAATATCGGGGCGTTTTTTGTTTTCACCTTTGATCGTGACTTCTTGGGCGATCGCAAAGTTGTTATTTTCAGGATGCTTCCAATCGATTAGCCAAATAGTTTCATTTAGCTGACCCGCACCTTCTTTAACTTTGACCCCGTAGCGCAGGAGACGATAGACAGCTTTATTTACATCGTACAGATTATGACCTTCCCCCAAAGCCGCAGCACCATCTAGTTCGCGGAGGGTTTTGCTGATGAGGATTTCGTTTACACCCTGCTGCTTTAGCCATTGACTAAGTAAGTCGGGTTCGATGTTACGGTTGTTGGCGCGGGTGTCCCAATTACCTAGATAGGTATAACCTAGTTGTTGAAATAGTTTAATGACGCGATTTTGGGTGACTCGCTCATTTTGTCCAACGGTATTCATGACAACACGTCCTTTAACCGCTTTAGCGACCACACGCAATGAGCAAGTTTTAGAATTAATTCGAGGCGTTCTAACTGTTCATCTTTGCCGAAACGCTCATAGGGCTTGAATGGCAACTGCTGCTGTTGGTAAAAAGCTTTGAACTGCGGCTGATGCTGGTAG
Source organism: uncultured Aliterella sp. (assembly GCA_905479905.1). Classification (GTDB taxonomy): domain Bacteria; phylum Cyanobacteriota; class Cyanobacteriia; order Cyanobacteriales; family Chroococcidiopsidaceae; genus Aliterella. The sequence continues at coordinate 4,283 of CAJQOK010000277.1, read as the reverse complement.
GCACTGGGAGTTAAGCTGGCAGCATATAGATTCTGTGTAGCGTAGTGGGGGGCTTTTTGTTCAAAAGGCTTATCTTGATAGCTGCGATTTACGTCTGCTGGTAATAGAAGCAATGCAGCAATGCCATTTCGCCAGTCTTGAAACTCTTGTTGTGGCTGGAATTGGTCTTTATACTTACTATAATTATTGGGATAAATGTGTTCGATGTCACAAGGATTATTCTGCTGGCGATCTACATACTTATCAAATAAATCGGGTTTACCCGCTCCTACTTCTGTATAAGCAGTTAAGCGTGCCAGCAAATGGTAAATGTAGCGACGGCTGAATTGATTGAGTCCCAATCCTTTAATACCAATACGTCCGCGTGGAAGGCTGCCGTCAAAAGACACATCATCGTTTGCTAGTCTTTGTTCGAGGAGGTTTACTAGCTGGTTGAGTGGTTTGCGGCGAATTTCACGGCAAAGAAGAAACATGGCGTAGGCAGTGCTAGAATAACCAACTCGAATGTAGTTCACCGTGCGACGCATCAGCCAGATATCGAGATAGGTAGCTGTAACTGCAATTTTGCGTCGCATGGTTTCGTTATCGTCTGTAACGCATAAAGGGGCTAATAATACGGTATTTTGCCACGTGAATTCATTGTGAGCGTTGTAGAATACTGCTTCTAACCCTGGAGTGTATGTATGACTAGCTGCCAAAATGTATTGGTACGCCTTGGCAAAGAAGGTAAAATGAGTTGAAATGAGTGCTAAATTGTCTGCTTGAGTTCCCAGGTTGAGCAGCCCACTTTTATCTCGCACCCAGCGATGGAAGGCGCTACCAATTAGCTCCCAGTCTTTATCCGTTGCTCCAGCTTTGCGATCTCGAATTGTGTCAGCATACTGCGCTCGAAACCAAGCTTTAATACAGGTCGCATCACGCTCAGGTTCATGAATTTCTCCCCAGGAAATCAAATCTAAAACCTGCTTTTTCCAGACTTGGTTGGCATTTCGCCGCACTGCTGGGTCTTCAATTGGAGCTAGTAGATAAGCCTTTAACATATCTACTGGACTAAGGGGTTTGCCTCGGTCATTCATCGTTTCAAATATGGCGTAGGCGAAATTATCACTGTCCGTGACAATTTCGATTAGCCCTACTCTTGTAATTAACCAGTAAATAAAGTGCTGTAAAGCTTCATCAAGTTCACCAGCTAGATCCTTAGATTCAATATTGTCATAGCGCGCATATATTGTCTGAAGCGACTCATCCTTGCCCTCTGGATTAAAGTCTTTTGAGTTAAAAGTGCTTCAATTATTGGCAACCGTTCCTGGATATCTAGATTAAATTTAGGTTCACCTAAGTTGTCACTGAAGATTAGTGAAGCGATAGTTCCCACTACTACTGTAGGTAATCCCTGCTTTTTTGCGGCATTGTGGAGGTAGATCAACAATAAGGTTAAGGAAGTGACCCTCTGTTGTCCATCAACTAGGTAACTCTTACCGTTACGTTTGCTGACAATGATAGAGCCAAGAAAATACCCATCGTAGGTACTAACTTTAGTTGTTGCGTCACCTGTTTGGTAGCAGTTTAAGAATTTATCCCGCAGATCACTCAGTAGTTCGTCGATGTTCTCTTTTTCCCACTTGTACTCGCGCTGGTACTCATCGATTGCAAAAGATTGATTTTGCAAGAGTTGTTGCACGTTGCGGTAGTAGGGAGTAATTGTATTCATGCTAATTGCGGGTTCTGGGTAATTATTTCCTGAGAGCTTTCTTCTAGATTAGGAAGAATTAGGAAATAAATGTCTTACCTATATTGCCCTAGAGAATTATGAACCGCCACAATTAGGCGATGCTAGAACTTTTTTGGCGTGATTTGCTTTTCACGAATTTCTGTGTAATCTACTCTTTTGATACTTTACCATTGCTATTTTAATGCTGGCAAAATTAGGCGCTCTGGTGCATCTTCACCAATTGCTACAGACTCACCGTCTTGCCAAATAACAGCGTATTGACCCAAGCGACGTTTGCGTTCTAAGGTTTCGGCAGCAACCTTTCTAAGAGTGTCTAGTATTTTCTGAGTGTCTTGAGAAAATTGGCTCATAATTCTGCCTGCTCAATGAGTTGATTAAATAGGGTTTGATTAATAATAGTGCGATTTTCTTGCTGTTGGACGAATACGAGTTCAGGAGTTTTACTGCTATTCATAAAACAGCGAGTGCTATTTGCAAGAAAGCTAAATTCGGTCAGAAGATTTTGCAAGCTGCGGGGAAATCGGCGTTCGATGTCTACTTCAGGGATATTGTGTCCGCCGTGAGCAACTCTCTCTGCTACACGCATCTTGGACATTTTTAAGCTTGGCAGGGCTAAATAGATAAGTTCTACTTGCCAGCCGTCTGCTTGCAGTCGAGTGACCAGTTTGAGGTAGCTGCGCCCTGAGAGAGTAGTTTCAAAGGCGAAGTTCTGACAGTTACGTATATGGTTTTCAATTTGTTTGAGGAAGAGACGGCTGGCGGTAAGGAGCGCTGTTTCGGGAGCTAGGGGTGATAAGCCTGCGGCGATCGCATCAGCGTTGACAAAGAGGCGGCAGTTAGCGACTTGTGGTAAATATTCTAAGGCGAAGGTTGTTTTGCCTGCGCCGTTGGGTCCGGCAATTATCCAGCAAGTCGGGGAGGGTTGAGAATTCAAACTAGCCGCGTCCTCCCAGTCAAAAGTTCTTGCATCATGCCTTGTTTGATTACTTTGGTTTTAGCAAGGCGGGATTCTAAAAGAGAAATTGCATTATCCATATCCGAGAGTACAAGTGTGATCGCGCGTTGTTCTTCTATTTTTGGTATGGCAACGACCCAATCATGAACATCATTTCTATTAAGTGTTGGTACGCCCGAACCACTACCAAACCTTTCTAACTTAACTGACTTGTATAGATAGTAAACATATTTTGGATTGCTACATATAAACTCAGTGACCCATAACGCAGTGTTATGAGGCCAGTAGTTTTCGGAAACATAATGTACATTCCCAATCGTGCCAGAGCGTCCAGTGACAACACCTGGAGCATTAGCCATAAAATCAGAGTGATGATTTATTATTCCATTTGAATAGACAACAGGATAATCACCTTTTTTTAGTTGAGATGTAGGCAAATCAAAGCCACGTTGTAACGGGGCAATATTTCCTAGTCTTAAGGCATCCCAATCTTCAGGAATCAGCCCGATCACACTTTCCTTACAACCTTGTCCCTCACCAAACCCCGGTAAGCGTTTTTTGCCTGTGAGGAGTTGCTGCATGGTAGCGGTTTTGAGGTCGCGGTTTTTGGCGATTAGCTTATCTAGGGCGGCAATTAGAGCATCTACGTCAGATAAAGCTTGAGAGAGAGATCGTTGTTCTTCTTTTGAAATTGGAAATGCTTGCTTAATATTTTCAATCGTAGCTGCATTTAAACTTGGAACTCCTGACGCTTCATTGTACGAGTACCAATCAATCAAGTTAAATTTATAAAAAACAAACTTTGCATCTGTATTGTTGAAAATTTCTGAGTAGAAAAGTGTATCGACTGTCCAAAACGGCGTATCCATATATCTAGGAATATCGATAGTTCCTTTGCGCCCAATTAGAACCGAAGGCTCTGCATACAGTGGAATGTTGGTTTTTCCTATTTCTCCGCCCGTTCCCAGAATAGGATAAATACCATTAGGATCAACAACCTCTCTCTGACTTCTTCCATGTTTGATCTTTAAAATGTCGGCTAGTTTTCTAATTTCCCAATCTTCAGGAATCACACCAATTTCAGTTTGCTTATACCCTTCCCTCAACATCCCAACCTCTTAAACATTGCTGCCTCGATCAAGAAAAGTTTTCGTTTGCTGCAAGCAAAACCTCTGCATACAGTTGATTGCTAACCCGAAAGCCTGCCTGATTTATTAGATCATCCATCACAGGTCGAATAGCCACGACTAACCCACGCCGCTTTGCAATCAGCAAAACACCCAGCAAACCAGTAATTAACAAACCTAAACGCATTGCTTCCCTTCTACCTAATCTTTCATCGATCAGCAATTCATCCGCCCCTAGTTCCAAAGCCAGTACGATCGCTTCAGCTTCTCCGCGATCGAGATTGTTATCATTCTCAAGCTTTGTAATCTGCTGTAAATTAGTTGGCTGTCGTACTTCAATCCAATCTAGGGATAGTACCCCCACAATGCAATCGTCATCTTCTCCACCCCGCGCCAACTCGTCCGCTACCGATGGTGGAATCAACACCTGCTCGTAAATTTGTTGAAGTAGAAACAAGTAGCCAATGAT
>CAJQOK010000276.1 GCA_905479905.1 uncultured Aliterella sp. | reverse complement strand
GGAATGGGACGAAGAAAAGCATACAGGTTCTACAGTGTTAGTTACTGTACCAGATTCAGATGATCCTAGTCGCGGTAAATTGCTGCGAGAAATGGGTTATGCGGAAAAAGCACCCGTAGCAGGTAGTTATGTAATGGGTAGCGATGACGCACTCACGCTAACTACCGAGTACGAAACCATGTCGTCAGAAGAAAGGTTATGGTTTGCTAGTCCCAATTTAAGAATGCGAGTTAGTGTGTTAAAGCGCTACGGCGGTTTTAGTATGGCTTCCTTTACTTCCGAAATTCGTATGGGTGGATTAAAACCAACCCTTGACGCAACAAGCGCAACGGTTACGCCATCAGCTTGATAACTGATTGTTGCCCAATAATGGTTAGGCGCGATTTCAAAACCTATGTAGAGACGTTGCAATGCAACGTCTCGTTGCCAAAATTCTTAATTAATCCATCCTTCAATTTACTACGGTACTATCCGTGCGATCGCTTTTAATTTGCCGTAAAACTCATTAGTATCTGTAAAGTACGGGCTAAATTGCTCGATTGGCTGGTTAGCAAGCTGTGGATCTTTAGCTTGACGAGTATTTTGTGTTAGTAGCTTGATTTTCTCAATATCTAATTTTGGCGTAGAGGCATTTTCAGGTACATTTGGGCGATTACTTTCAAGAGTTGAACGCTCTAATTTTCGCCACACATTATTAGAGAAATCACCGCACACCAAACGCTCGAATTCGTGATTAAAGCGAAAATAAGCCTGTCCTTTACGCTGCCAAATAGTTAAAATTTGCTCTACCGAATTTGCCTTATAACGCCCTTGATACAACGCTTCTATCACAGCTAAATAAATCCAGCGATCGCTATAATCTTTTAACCACCGATCTATAAGTATATTTGTACTACAGTTATCCAAATCAAAACTGTAATGAGTGAGTAATTTCTTTGCTAAGTCGATAGGCATTTCTAAAGTTTCTGTCAACATCGGATTTGCGGCATCAAGCAAATATCGTTCGCCTATAGCCTATCGTTAAATTACCTATATTTGGTACAACTAATACGGTAATTTTGCATCTACGTTAACTATATACTCAGGAGCATTGTTAACTATTTCTTTTGGAGGTTGACTAAAATATTGTGATTGAAGTAGAACATCTAAGCAAAAACTACGGCTCTACCCCAGGAATTCAAGACATTAGCTTTAATGTAGAACCAGGGGAAATTATGGGCTTTCTTGGGCCCAATGGAGCCGGAAAAACTACAACCATGCGGATACTAGCAGGATACTTGCCAGCTACTACCGGAACTGCTCGAATTGCAGGTTATGATGTCCATGAAAATTCGTTATTAGTTAGACAACGCATTGGTTACTTACCCGAAACGCCGCCTTTGTACCCAGAAATGACTGTAGAAGGGTTCTTGTACTTTGTGGCTCGAATCAAAGGAGTAAATGCCGGGAACCGCGCCTCAGCTGTTAAAAGGGCGATAGAACGCTGCAATCTTCAGCAAAAGAGCAAAGTATTAATTCGCAAGTTATCGAAAGGATTTCGGCAACGAGTAGGCATTGCTCAGGCAATAGTACACGATCCACCAGTAATTATTTTAGATGAACCGACGGTGGGATTAGATCCTCGGCAAATTATTGACGTGCGAAACTTAATCAAAAGTCTAGCAGGTAGTCATACAATTATTTTGTCTACACATATACTCCCCGAAGTCAGCATGACTTGCGATCGCGTGACAATTATTAATGGCGGTAAAGTAGTTGTTACTAATACTCCCGCAGGCTTAGAAGCAAGTTTAGCTTCTGGTGTAGGGTACGAAGTTGAAATTGAAGGCGAAGCTACTGAAGCTGTCAAGCAACTACAGTTTTTACTAGATGTGCGCCTGGTAGAAATTGCCCATCCAGAGAATAAGGAAAGTGATCGCACGGTATTAAAAGTAGCCTCAGAACCGGGAACTGAACCAGGAAGCGATATCGTCCAAGTATTGGTAAATATGGGCATTAATGTCTATGAAATGCGCCGTACACGGGCAAGTTTAGAAGATGTATTTTTAGTAACGACGCAAGAAAAGTTAGAAGCACCGATTGCCAAAGAGCAAATAACCTCCACCTTAGAATCTAATGAGCCAACGTCTAGAAATGAAATAACTAGCGCCAAGGAGGAAACTTAAGATGGGGATCATTTTGGGCAATATTATTGCTATTTACCGCCGAGAATTGCAGAGTTATTTTACATCGCCCTTAGCTTATGCGATCGCCACAGTTTTTTGGCTGCTATCAGGATACTTTTTTGTGGCAATTTTACTCGGAGATCAAGGCATTATTCAGCAAGTCGCCGCCGCCGAATTGCAAACCCAGCAAACTGGGCAACCTTTACCACCAATTGATGTTGCTTACGAATTTTTGCGATCGTTTTTAAGCGTCATGAGTTCATTGGCATTATTTATTTTGCCCATACTTTCAATGGGATTGTACGCCGAAGAACGCAAACGCGGTACTTTAGAACTCCTCGCCACATCGCCGATAACTAATTGGGCTGTAGCAGTGGGCAAATTGCTGGGAGTCGTAACGTTTTTTACAGTGTTGATATTACCCTTATTTGCTTACGAAGCGATCGCCTTTAGCGCCGCAAATCCCCCAGTTCCCCCGGCTATACCTTTGTTGGGACATTTGGCACTAATACTATTAGCGGCGGCGATATTGTCGCTAGGGATGTTTGTTTCTTCTCTAACCGACAGTACAATTTTGGCGGCAATCATGACTTTTGGTTTAATTATGTTTTTGTGGATTATTGACGCAATTTCCCAAAGTATCGGCGGCTTTTTCGGCTCTGCTTTAGGTCATCTTTCCTTGCTCAAACATTACAACAACCTAGTACAAGGCATTTTTGATACCAGCAGCTTAGTTTTATTTGCTAGTTACATTGTTTTAGGTGTATTTCTGACTGCTCAATCTATTGATGCTTTGCGTTTTCAAAGATCCTAAACTTATGAAAAAATATCGCCAATATCTAGTTTGGGTGGGCCCAATTTTAGCGCTGATGGGTATAACGGCTGGGCTTGTCTCTAATAGTTGGGGTGCAATTCCGTCAGGATTACTAATTGCAGCAATTGTTAGCAGCAGCTTGTGGCTAATACTCTACTCCTCGCGAAGTCGTGGGTTAAATAAACGCGATGGATATAGGGAAAATGATTCCCCCTGGCGTATTTCGCGCTCAACTCAATCAGGAACTAATGCAATAGTTGCGACGCTATCGGTATTCGTAATTTTAGGATTGATAAACTTCCTTG
>CAJQOK010000275.1 GCA_905479905.1 uncultured Aliterella sp. | reverse complement strand
AATTCGCTTTTTAGATCGGGCGATTGTCAAAGGGCGAAATGAAGCGATCGCAGTTTACGAAGTCTTAGATGCTGAAGTAGACGAAATCAGCCACCTCAAACAGCAGACTCAAACCGATTTTGCTCAAGGAATAAGCTATTACCACAATCTCAAACTCACCGATGCCAAAGCTTGTTTTGAGGAAGTATTAAGCACTAATGCCGCCGATAAAACAGCGAAACTTTACCTAGAACGAGTCGAACACCTGTTAGAACATGGTGTACCAGAAAACTGGAATGAAGCTTGGGCATTTAGCGAAAAGTGAATTTAGAGTTTGGTAGCGCGATTAAATTAAGAAATTTTTTAGGAGATGTTGTAAAAAGGCTAAAACAGAAACTAAGCAATTAGTAAGGGCTGGCAGTTGGTCTAACTATAATTTCGCTAATATCCACTTCATCAGGTTGGGAAATCGCAAACAAAATCGATCGCGCGATCGCCTCCGCAGAAATAACTATTTTTCTAAATTCTTGCATCCCCTTTTTAGCAGCTTCATCGCTGATACTGTTGGCTAGCTCCGATTCTGTTGTTCCTGGAGAAATAACCGTCACCCGCAAATCGCCGCCAACTTCTTGTCTTAATCCTTCAGAGATCGCGCCAACAGCAAATTTAGTCGCGCAGTAAACAGCAGCAGTTGGATATACAGCGTGTCCGCCAATAGAGGAAAGATTAATAATTTGTCCTGCTTTTTGGGCTTTCATCATCGGAAGTACCGCCGCGATGCCGTACAAAACACCTTTAATGTTGACATCAATCATCCGATCCCATTCCTCAACTTTCAATTGGTCGAGGGCTGATAGTGGCATAACTCCAGCATTGTTAATTAAAACATCAATGCGATCAAACTTACTTTTGGCAAATTGGGCGAGTTCTTCTAGTTGCTCTGGTTTCGTTACATCAAGGGTTTTGTATTCCGCGATTCCACCTTCGGCGTGAATGTCTTTAGCGATGGTTTTTAGGCGATCGGTGCGTCGCGCCCCTAAAACTACTTTTGCACCATTTTTTGCCAACAACCGGGCTGTAGCTTCACCAATGCCGCTACTAGCGCCAGTAACGATAACAACCTTGTTTTCTACGTTTAACATGGCTTATTTTCTCGCTGTTTTGGTTGATTTGAATTAAATAGATTGACCACCAGAGACTTCGATTCTCTGTGCATTCACCCATCGGTTATCTTCTGATAGCAAGGAAGCGATCGCATTGCCAATATCATCAGGAACACCAACGCGACCTAGGGCAGTTTGCGAAGCGATAAATTTGTTAACTTCTGGATTGTCACGCACTGCGCCGCCAGCAAAATCTGTTTCAATCGCCCCCGGCGCGACAACGTTTACAGCAATCTGTCTATGTCCCAATTCTTTCGCCATGTAGCGGGTTAAAACTTCAATTGCTCCCTTCATGCTGGCGTAAGCGGCGTAACCGGGCAAAGTAAAACGGGCAAGCCCAGAGGAAAGATTAATAATCCGTCCGCCATCATTTATCAAGGGTAAAAGTTTCTGAGTGAGAAAGAAAACGCCTTTGACATGAATATTCATCAATCGGTCGAAATCTTCCTCTGTCGTCTCGGCAAATGGTGCATAAACTCCAACACCCGCATTATTAACCAGAAAATCAAAATGCTCTGTCTGCCATTTATCTTTAAGTACCTGCTGAACTTGTGCCACAAAACTATCAAAGGTTTTAGTGTTAGAGGTATCAAGTTGCAATGCAACAGCTTTAGCACCCATCGCTTCAATAGCAGCGACAACACTGTTAGCTTCCTGGGCGTTGCTATGGTAGGTTGCGACAATATCAACTCCTTTTTTGGCAAGACTCAAAGCAGTGTTTTTGCCTAACCCTCTGCTTGCTCCCGTTATTAATGCAATTTTTGTCATTACTAATGTTTGATTTGGATAGGTTCATAGTAAGAGTAGATACTGGGGTTTTAAATACACAGACCTCGCTGATTATTGCCTAATCCTCCAAAAGGAGATTCTATGAATAGATAAAGCTGCGTTACGATGCTTACAAGAAAATAGGTAAGTTTATGGTAGTGGACTTGCGCGATCGCCCGGCAATCAATAATAAGTGTGAAGAATTGGCGGCACTGGTAACTCGGCACACCGACGGCAAAGGCAACGGTCTTTATCAAACAGGTATAGAAAATCTGGAATTTGCACGAGAATCCTTTGCTTCTATTCCTCTACAAGATGTCTGCGAACCTTTCCTCGGTATCATCATTCAAGGTAAAAAAGAAGCACTGCTGGGTGATGAAACCTATCGTTATGGCGCGGCTCAATATCTTGTTGTTTCTGTTGATTTACCTTTAAAGGGATTTACTGTAGAAGCTACCCCAGAGCAGCCTTATTTGGGATTCAAGCTGAATTTAGACTTGCGCCAACTCTGTGACATTATCGCCCATCAAACCAGTTCAAACGCGAGTAAGACGGAAAACTCTGTCAGAGGCTTATTTGTCAGCAATGCCGATGCTTTATTAATCGATTGTGCGCTTAGATTGACAAAGCTTTTGGATACACCGCAAGATATTTCTATTCTCGCCCCGATGATTATCCGCGAAATTTATTATCGCCTGCTAATCGGCGAACAAAACGAAGCTGTCCGTCAGATTGCGACATCTGGTAGCAATATGCAGCGCATCGCCGAAGCTATACAATTGCTCAAAACTGATTTTACAAAGCCGATGCGGGTTGAGACTCTTGCCGAACAAGTGAATATGTCTTCTTCCTCTTTTCATCACCATTTTAAAGCAGTGACATCTATGAGTCCGCTTCAATATCAAAAGCAATTAAGACTTCTAACCGCCCGTCGGTTGATGCTTAGTGAAAACTCCGATGCAACAAAGGCGGCTTATCAAGTTGGTTACGAAAGCCCTTCCCAGTTTAGCCGCGAATATTCCCGAATGTTTGGAGCGCCGCCGATTAGAGATATTGAACGCTTGCGTACTGCATAGTGTTGTCTATGCTAAAACATCAAGCTATTAATTAATCTTTCTTTGATAACCGATAATCTATTAACGCGACTGTAACTGTAGATAACCGCACCGATATTACTCATCAAACAACTGCTAGACAGCCATAGCAGCACATAAGTCGGAATCATCACAACTCCCGCCTCAAACCATGTATAAACGTGCCACAGTAGCACTACAGCAAAAATTCCTGCAACTCCTGCTGACTGCCATACTCTAATTTTTGAACGACGCAGCACTGCTAATCCCATCGTTAGACAAGTCGCAGTTAAGTTAACTGGAACCAAAAAGGCACAAAGAGAAACGCAATGCGATCGCGATAGTTCAGCTAAATTAGTCAATTCAAACATCAGCTTTTTACTTTAAGGGGCAAGTTTCTCTTATCGTCACTCTACAAGCCCCATCTTGACCGCTACAAATTACATTTATTGACATTTGCTGATGAGAAAAATTTACTTTTGCCCCAAATGCTGCAACTACTCAGAACTAGACACTCAACCAATTCGTCAACCCTGCGGCGGATGTAATTAAGTGAAAAATTGATTTAAATATTTAATAAAAGTTCATATTTATAAACATAATTTTTAGGAGTATCACTAATGCAATTAAAGCCGATCAGCCAACAAGTAGTCGCTATAGTTGGAGCTTCTAGCGGTATTGGGAGAGAGACAGCTTTGCAATTTGCCAAAAAAGGAGCAAAAGTAGTAGTTGCTGCCCGTAGTCAGTCGGGGTTAGAAAGTTTGGTCAGTGAAATTAAACTTTTTGGTGGCGATGCGATCGCCATAGTAGCGGATGTCAGCGAATTTGACCAAGTAAAAGCGATCGCAGATAAAGCTGTAGAAGTCTACGGAAGGCTAGATACATGGGTACATTCTGCCGCTACAGGAGTCCTTGCACCCTTTGACCAAATCACCCCCGAAGAATTTAAACGGGTAATCGATGTCAACCTTACTGGGCAAGCATACGGCGCAATGGCAGCCTTACCGCACCTCAAAAAAGAAGGGCGCGGGGCGCTAATTCATATATCGTCGGTAGAAGCTAGGCGATCGATTCCTCTGCAAAGCCCCTACTCTGCTTCTAAGCACGGTGTTGAAGGTATGCTAGATTCTTTACGGGTAGAATTGCAACACGAAGGCTGGCAAATCAGCGTTACAAATATCTTGCCTTCGGTGATCAATACGCCTTTTTACAACAAAGTTCGTACTAAGCTAGGTGTCAAACCAACCGGAGTACCGCCTTACTATCAGCCGAGTATAGTTGCTGAGGCAATTTTGTATGTTGCAGAACATCCTACCCGCGATTTTATTGTGGGGGATGTAGGGAGAGTTTTAGATATCATGCAGCGTATTTCGCCAGTGCTTGTAGATAATATATTGCTACTAATTGGTTTTGCCGGACAACGGACAAACGAGCAAAAGTCTGAAGATGCGCCCGATAATGTCTTTGAACCAATCGCAGGTTATGACACTGTAGAAGGTGATTTTGGTAACTTAACTATTCCAACTTTTACCGATTGGCTAGATATGAATCCACCTATTAAATGGGGTGCAGTGGCTCTAGCTGCGGCTTTGGGCTTGGGTGCGCTGTTTGGTGGAAAAGATAGTTAAATTAAGGCAATTTCCACAATATCTAACATTGCTGAACTTAAATATAATTCCCCCTTCCCAATTACCCATTACCAATTCCCCCTTCCCAATTACCCATTACCAATTACCAATTACCCATTACCCATTACCAAATATCTGTCTCAAACTTTACACAATTTAAGCCCCACGAAGGAGACAAACTAAATCAAAACTGAGATATTTTTTAATCAATACCCATTGCCAAAAAGCTATACAATCGGCATTTTCTAAAACAGCAAAAGCAAGGTCAGAGAATATGAGTAACGAACCAAATCAAGTATTGCCAGAAGATCCAACCGAAGCCGAACCCGGTAGAGGTGCGCCCGGAGACAATCATTATGGAGTCCAGACAGCGCAAACAACCGCCGTCAATGCCCCCGATGCCATCATTCCTTCTAATGCTCCGACAGAACTCAGCGAAAAGCAACTAGAAGCTTTTGAACACGAAGAAGAAGTTGAAGGAGAAGGTTTTACAACTACTGACGGTTATTTAATTGATGAGGCTGGTTTGCTAAACAACTTTGCCATTGAACCACCTATGTATATTGAAGGCGAAGAACCTAAGATTTAACTCTCAAGCTGGGACACAGTGAATTTTACTCTGTTCCCAGCTTTGATATATTGCGATCGCGCATCTTGTCAATTGTATTTAGGAAATCCCCGCAGAGACTAATTGCTCCTCTATTTACTCAACGCATTAATATAGAAGCAATGCTCGCAATTGAAAGAACCCTGTGAAACCAATAGAAACTGACAAACATAGAGCAAAGCAAAATTTATTTCAAGATCCAAACCTCTTAATTATTTTCGCAGTTTCTCTAATTGCCATTCTTGGAGTCGCCAGCGTTACCCCAAGTTTTCCTAGTTTAAGAGCAGCATTAGATATTCCTGTAGAAAACATTGGTTTATTAATTACAGTTTTTACCTTACCTACTTTAATACTCGGCCCAATTATCGGCGTTTTTGCCGATCGCATTGGTAGAAAAAAAATCCTCGTCCCTGCTCTAATATTATTTGGTATTGCTGGGTTTTCCTGCGCCTTTGTCCGCGATTTTAACCTTTTGCTTGGCTTGCGTTTCTTCCAAGGCGTTGGCGCAGCACCTTTACTTTCTCTAAGCGTTACTTTAATTGGTGACTTGTACTCTGGTGACAAGCGCGTTACGGCTATGGGTTACAACGCTAGTGTTAGCAGCATCGGTACAGCACTTTATCCGACTATTGGCGGCGCTTTAGCAACTATGGGGTGGTATTTTCCTTTTATGTTGCCTATAATTGCTATTCCGGTAGGATTATTGGTACTATTTGGACTCAAAAACCCCGAACCTAAAGGACAAAGAAATCTCAAAGCCTATTTGAGTAATGCGCTGATAACGCTCAAAAATCGGCAGCTATTCGGGCTATTTATTGCTAGTGCAGCTAATTTTGTATTGCTATACGGCGCTTACGTGACTTATTTGCCGAGTTTAATTGCTGACAAGTTTGGCGCAGAACCTTTTACAATTGGATTGTTTTTGTCTAGTGTTTCTGTAGCGATCGCTTTTACGGCTTCCCAACTAGGCAATTTAGCTAGGCGCTATTCTGAAACTACTTTAATTAGAGCCTCTTTTGTGTTTTATGCTGTAGCTTTAGCGATCGTGCCTTTTATATCCTCTTTGTGGCTGCTATTAATTCCTACAACAATTTTTGGGATTGGTCTAGGGATGGGTTTTCCCAGCATTCAAACGCTTTTAGCTACTTTAGCTCCCAAAGAATACTTAGCGACAGTTATATCAGTAAACGGTACATTTTATGGCTTGGGGCAAACTATAGGCCCCTTATTGATGGGTTTAGCCTATGGTATCGGTGGAATTAATAGCGTATTCTATGCAGGGGTAGCTTTTGCTTTGGCTACCTTAGTTGTATTTAGATACTGCACTTGTTTGTAACGCCAGAAATCATTGGAGCATTTTATGGATATCAAAACTTCCTACACGCGGCTATTGGTAAATGACTTAAAAGCTTGCTTTGAATTTTACCGCGATGTGCTGGAATTTACCGTAGTTATGGAAGCCTTAGAAGATGGTTATGCTGAATTCAGCATCTCAGGGATGAAACTATCGCTATTTCGACGACAAGAAATGGCAGAAATCATCGGAAGTAATCGCCCTCCCATGACTGTAGAATGTCAAGATAAAGTCGCCTTAGTCTTCACTGTGAATAATGTAGATGAAGCGTATCATCAGCTAAAAACTAAGGGAGTTCATTTTGTCACCGATCCATTAAACAACCCTTACTACGCCCTCAAAACCGTTTACTTACGCGATCCTGATGATAATTTGATTGGGTTATTTCAACCAATGGTGTAAATTGCCCCAAGGTAGCAATTTCTAGAGCTTTTCTTGCTAATAAATTGCCAAGATGCTCTCCAATTCAAAGCTAAGTATTAGGTTTTAACTAAACAATGCTCGACTATTTAGGTTACTAATTGATTCTTTTTTATTAAAATGCTTGTCAATTAGCGCCGGAATTTGGGTAGCTTCAACTCTGGTATAACGCTTTTTGTCAGGCATCATTACTATATTAGGGCCGGCTTTGCAGTCTTTTAGACATCCCGTGCCTTTGATGC
>CAJQOK010000274.1 GCA_905479905.1 uncultured Aliterella sp. | reverse complement strand
GTTCTGGGGTCAGCTTCAGCCAATCTAAAATTAGCTCTGGTACTGCCATTTCGCGACTAGCTTCAAGGTCTAGGGTATTTGCTTCTAAAATGTCATTGACCGACCTTTTGAGAGCTTGGGACATAGCCCAAACAGACTTGCTGCGATCGCCCCCCTTGGTAATGCTCAATTTTAAAGACGCTCGATAGGCGCGTTCTACTGTAACCACAGGTTCAATATTTGCAGCCACATTATCTGTCATTTATTAACGCCTGTAAGTCAGCCAATGTATAAATGCTGGTATTATAGCCACAATTACGGCGACCATTGCCCAGATTAAGAAGTTCGCCCCGCTTGGTACGTGCAATGCCAATGGCAGCCACATAAATAGTAATATGGCGATCGCACCTAGAGCTATAGGTAAATAACTTTGCTTTAAGTAAGATTGAGCCGTTATCCACCTATTTCCTACCCATCGCCAAGTTTGTTTTTGGGGGTAGTTTGTTGCTAGTTGCTCTATAGCATAGCCATTGTCTTCGACTACAAATATTTTTTGACAGCGATCGCATCCCATCGCATCAGTTAAAACAATCGGAATTAACCGCCCTTGACGGCGACAAGGACAGGGGTAGTCGGTATTGAGGTCAATTTTTTGCGGCTTTTGAGATTGCACTATCCAACAAATAGTTTTTCTTGAGTGTAGCTGAAATACATTTCTATTCTATATAAACCTAATAAATTCAATTTTTATCGGCTAGAGGTTGGCGTTTGAGAATATCTAGACATTGTTACTACTTTGGTAGGTATTTATTTTATATCAGCCCAAAACGCTCATTTTTTAATTATTCAGACCGTTATCTATTTGCCTTGACTCAAAGTTTATCTAAATTTTGCTAAAAATCACTGCTATTTGTTTCCGTAGACACTAGCATATAGAAGTGATTAATTCTGACTATCCCTTACGCTCTCTACAACAAGGTAACTGGCTCAAGCTGATTTGCGGAGCTAGTTTTCAACATCTACCCTCGGTAAGAAATTTAACTTTAGCTTATGCTCTTTCGGGTGTAGATTGTATTGATGTTTCTGCCGATGCGGCGGTAATTGCCTCAGCCCAAGCAGCGCTGAAAGTTGCAAGTTTAATGACAAAAGCAGCACAAAATCGGGGCTATGGAATTAAACAGTTACCTTGGTTAATGGTGAGTTTGAACGCTGGAGAAGATCCGCATTTTCGTAAAGCTGCCTTTGACTCCACAAATTGTCCTCCAGAATGCGATCGCCCTTGCGAACTAATTTGTCCGGCGCAAGCGATTGTATTTGAGCGCTTAGAGGATGATTTTTCTGGGGTATTAGAGCCTAATTGTTATGGTTGTGGGCGGTGTTTGCCAATTTGCCCCAGTCAATTGATTGAGGTTCATTCTTACGTAGTTCAAAAAGAGGCGATCGCACCATTAGTATTATCTCAAGGAGTCGATGCGGTTGAAATTCATACCCAAGTAGGGCAGTATGCAGAATTTGCTAACTTATGGAGTAGCGTTAAGCCTTGGGTTAGTAAGCTGAAATTAGTAGCAATTAGTTGTCCCGACGGGGAAGGCTTAATTGACTATTTATGGAGTATCTACAAACTAATTTCACCTTTACAAAATGCTTTAATCTGGCAAACCGACGGGCGACCCATGAGCGGCGATATTGGGGATGGTACGACGATTGCGGCGGTAAAACTAGCACAGAAAGTTTTAAAAGCTAAGTTACCTGGCTACGTGCAGTTAGCAGGAGGAACTAATCGCTATACCGTCCCCAAGTTGCAAAAACTAGGGATGTTAGGCAGTAATTTAGGAGGGAGTCGCATTGCTGGGGTTGCTTACGGTAGTTATGCCCGTACATTGTTATCGCCAATTTTAGAACGATTAGAACAATTACAAACTGATAAAACCAATGAAGTATCAACTGTTGGCTTAGAACAAGAACCCCAATTACTTTGGGAAGCTGTGAACATGGCTCAAACTCTAGTCTCTCAGCTTAAAGCAATTGCTTGCTAAAATTTTCCGCTCCCTTTGCCCTATCGCTTTACGTTAATAACGTCACTGTAGAAAGAATGCAGATTACAGACGATCTCCAAAAACTAATTGACATTTTGCCCTTAGAAATTCAACAAGCACTAGAGCAACACGAATTGCGGGATAGTTTAGTTGAGGTGGTAATGGATTTGGGTCGCTTACCCGAAGCCCGTTTTCCCGATCGCGCCGAGTATATATGCCAAGTCCCAGTGTCTCAAGAACAGTTGAATGATTGTATTGAGCGCGTCGGACACTTTGGCGGCGACAATCGCGCCGGAATTGAACGAACTTTGCACCGGATTAGTGCTATCCGCAATCGCACAGGGAAAATTATTGGTTTAACTTGTCGTGTTGGTCGAGCGGTGGTTGGCACAATTGACATGATCCGCGACTTGGTAGGGACGGGTCAATCAATCTTAATGCTTGGTCGTCCAGGGGTAGGAAAAACTACGGCTTTAAGGGAAATTGCCCGTGTTTTGGCAGACGAACTTCACAAGCGCGTAGTCATTATCGATACTTCTAATGAAATTGCTGGAGATGGGGATATTACCCACCCAGCCATTGGTAGAGCAAGAAGAATGCAAGTATCGCGTCCTGAACTTCAGCATCAAGTGATGATTGAAGCGGTAGAAAACCATATGCCCGAAGCGATTGTTATTGACGAAATTGGCACAGAACTTGAAGCTATGGCAGCCCGAACCATTGCTGAGAGAGGCGTACAGCTAGTTGGGACGGCTCACGGCAACCAAATTGAAAATTTAATTAAAAACCCTACTTTGTCTGATTTAGTCGGCGGTATTCAGGCGGTAACGTTAGGAGATGAGGAAGCAAGACGGCGGCGGAGTCAAAAAACGGTTTTAGAGCGCAAAGCTCCACCAACTTTTGAAATTGCGGTAGAAATGCAAGAGCGCCAACGTTGGGTAATTCACGAAAGCGTTGCTGATACTGTAGACAATTTGTTGCGTGGAAAGCAGCCAACACCACAAGTTAGAACAGTTGGTGATGATAACCAAGTTACGATTACTCAAGAACAACCGACTGTAATTAAAACTGCACGCCCTAATAGTTCTTGGCAAGGTGGAGAGGAGATATTAGAGT
>CAJQOK010000273.1 GCA_905479905.1 uncultured Aliterella sp. | reverse complement strand
AGCGGCAGTTTTTCTTAAATTTAGCTCTGGATGGCTTGGCGCAGTGCGCGTTCAATCTTCGGCTTTACAACCACCTTGGCTAGTTTTACCGCTAATTGGTGGCTCTTTTGGGTTTCTTTCTGGGTTATTAGTCCAAAGGTTAGCTCCCGAAGCTGGTGGGAGTGGGATTCCTGACGTTAAAGCTAGTCTTGCCAATTTCCCAATTAAACTTTCTTGGCGAATTGGTTTAGTAAAATTGGCTAGTGCAAGCTTGGCGCTGGGTTCGGGGTTAAGTTTAGGGCGACAAGGGCCGACTGTGCATATTGGGGCGGCTTTGGCGGGGGGATTGAGTCGTTATTTGCCTATGTCTCCTGATCATCGTCGCCAGCTAATTGCGGCGGGTGCGGGGGCGGGTTTGGCGGCGGCTTTCAATGCTCCAATTACAGGAGTTTTATTTGTAGTTGAGCAGTTACTTCAGGATTTATCGGGAATCACTCTAGGTACAGCGATCATTGCTTCGTTTGTGGGGGCTGTAGTTTCCCGGCTTTTGGGTGGTAGAAGTTTGCAACTAAATCTAGAATTGACGGCAAATGTTACTAGCTTTTCCTTGGGGGAAATTCCTTTTTATATCATTTTGGGAATTTTGGCGGGTTTACTAGGCTCGTTATTTAATCAAGGAATTATTACAAGTTTAAAGCTCTATCAAAGATTGCACATTAGTTTACCCTTACGAATTGCCATAGCTGGCTCTGTTTCGGGGATCGCTGTTTCTCTACTACCGATTGAGTTTCACGACAATACAGGTTTAAGAGAATTTATGCTCACCGGGGAAGCTCGCCCCTATGTAGCGGCGATCGCCTTTATTGCCCAATTTCTCCTTACTGTCGTGGCGGCGGGTTCTGGTGCGCCGGGAGGGGTATTTGCTCCTAGTTTAATTATGGGTTCGGCGTTGGGCTATTTGGTGGGGCTAGTGGAATACAATTTAACGGGGATGAGTCTGCCCATTACCTATGCTTTAGCGGGGATGGGCGCATTTTTTAGCGTTGTTTCCAAAGTTCCTTTAACGGCGATCGCTATTGTCTTTGAAATGACTACCGACTTTAACCTAGTTTTACCCCTAATGATTGGCTCGGTTACAGCGTATTTAATTGCCGAAAAAATTGCCCCCGGCTCTCTCTACGACAAGCTTTTAGCAATAAACGGCATTAACTTAGATTCAGCGCCGAATCAGGGCCTATTAACGACACTAACGGCAGAAAATGTTATGCAGCCGCGCGTAGAAACTTTAGGAGTGCAGATGACTCTAGATGAGGCGGTACAGGCGTTTTCTCGCTCTCACCATCGCGGCTTTCCGGTGGTAGAGGAAGGGAAATTAGTGGGAATTGTGACGCAAACAGACTTAGCTAAAATGCGCGATCGCGCCTTACCGGGAGATACTCATTTAAGCGAGATTATGACTCCAAGTCCGATAACGGTGAGACCTAGTGCAAGTTTAAGCGATGTTTTATATTTACTCGATCGCTACAAACTTAGTAGATTGCCTGTAATCGAGCAACGAAAGCTAATTGGCATTATTACCCGCGCTGATATTATTCGCGCTGAAGCCGATAAGCTCAATGGCGAACATAGACAAGTAGGGCCACAACCAGAGCCTTCTTACACCATTTATCAAACGCGATCGCCTGCTGTAGGACAAGGACGAATGCTCGTACCTTTAGCTAATCCCCATACAGCTAATGCTTTATTACAGTTTGCTTCAGCTATTGCGCGCGATCGCCATTACGAATTAGAGTGCGTTCACATAATTTTAGTCTCCCGCAATAGCTCTCCGGCGGAAACTGCTGTAAATACTGCTAAAAGTCAGCATTTATTGCGTCAAGCAGAGGGGGAGGCGCGTAAATTTAATATTCCTTTACATACTCAAATTCGCGTCGCTCACGATCCCGCCTCGGCTATTTTAGAAATAATTACTGAGCGCCATATCGATCTAGTTTTAATGGGATGGAAAGGTAAAACTATTACCCCAGGGCGGATTTTTGGGAGTGTTGCTGATACTTTAATTAGACAAGCAAGCTGTGAAGTTGTGTTAATTAAGTTTGCCCAAGAATCTAATGAAAATGTTTATTTTTCGCTTCCCACCAAACGCAAATTAGCCGCACCATTGCCTTACTGCTTGCTCCCCAATACTCAATTAAATCGTTGGCTTGTACCTATTGCGGGTGGCCCCAATTCTCAAACTGCAATTCAACTATTACCCTCGTTATTAACTCTTTCTGCTTCCCCCTCGGTGCATTTTTGTCAAGTAGTTATTCCAAATAAATCTTTGCCAAATCCTCAAGTTTTGGAACAAGCCAGGCGCTATTTAGTACGCCAACGTCACTTTAAAAGTCCTGTAACGGCTGCACCCCTTAAAGCTAATTCAGTAATTGAAGGGATAATCGAGCAGGTTAAATCAGAAAAATTTGATGTTGTAGTCTTAGGCGCAAGTAGAGAAGGATTGCTTCAACAGACAATAAATGGCAATATTCCGGTAAAAATTGCTCTGACAGTCGATTGCACGGCGATTTTAGTACGTAGTGCAATTTCGGGTAATTAGACTGTAAACCTCGTACATATCATTGAGCAGGGGCCCAAAGAAAGTCGAGTCTGTTATGTAAATTAAACTACTCTTTAAAGCCGTTGCTCGCGCCTATAATACGGTAGCTTAATGTTAAGCATAGTCGTGGAAGCTTGGAGACGATCGCAAAAATATGGCACAGCGAGAAGAAATTGGCATCTTGCAGGAATCTGAATTACCAGAGGCTCAAAGTTTTCCAGACCTATCGGCAACGGGTTCGGAACTGATCTACGGACTGTATGACAGACCGCCGATAGTCGAGTCGTTTTTTGTTGCTGTACAGCACGTTTTAGCAGCCTTCGTCGGCATTGTGACACCACCGCTAATCATCTGCACTAGCCTAGGACTCGATCCTGCTAACACCAGTTTCATTATCAGTATGTCGCTGCTTGCTTCTGGCATCTGCACTTTTATTCAATGCAAAACCTTTGGCCCTGTAGGATCAGGTTTACTCAGCTTGCAAGGCACTAGCTTTGCCTTCCTCGGTGCGATCTTGGGGGTAGCAGGTACTGCTATTCAAGCTGGAAGAACGCCAGAGCAGGCATTGTCTTTAATTTTTGGCGTTTGCTTTTTTGGTGCTTTTGCAAATGTGATGCTAAGTCGCTTTTTGCATTTACTTAGCAAAATCGTCACCCCGATTGTGTCGGGAACTTTAGTAATGCTCATTGGTCTGAGTCTGCTCAAAACAGGCATTACA
>CAJQOK010000272.1 GCA_905479905.1 uncultured Aliterella sp. | reverse complement strand
GCACATAGGTCTAGTAACAATTTTCGCCGCGAGATGTCGATCGCGGTTTCTTGATTTGATGCGCTCCAATAAGGACAAACTGCTTCAAAAATCTGGTCTGCTCGTCGCTGAACATTGTTTATATGGTCGCGGGTGTGATAGTAAAGCTGCTTTTGGACAATTTCTCGATCAAACTCTTGCAACGCAAAGGTTTTGATTTGAGCAATGCTCTCGGCAATAGTTGTAGGAAGCGGTAATGAATGTTCCCGAAAGTAGGAGTGAATCTGCCGAGCTTCTTCGTTCATAAACCCATGTTTTGTTTAGTGCAAGTCAGTAATGCTCCTGCAATAATAGCTTTTTCTCCCATATCAGCAGTACGATTGATAGCTTTTCAACGTAAACAAAAATACTCATTCTGCAACTATTAAACTTATTCAGTAATATTTCCTCTATTTGCCTTAATTTGCGATCGCTTAGTTTTACTATCTAGCCGCCTTTTTTGGGAGTTACGCGACGGTTGACTGGCTTTGCGGAGTTTGGGTACGATAATGGCGCTTCTAACCAACTCTTGCAGTCTTTTTATTGCTTCCTCTCGGTTCTGTTCTTGGCTGCGGTGTTCTTGGGCTTTAATTACAACTACCCCGTCTTTTGTAATTCGGCGATCGCTCAATTGCAATAGTTTATCTTTATAGTAGTTGGGCAAGGAAGAAGCCGTAATGTCAAACCGGAGATGAATTGCCGTTGCTACTTTGTTGACATTTTGACCGCCAGCACCTTGAGAACGAATTGCGCTTAATTCAAGTTCGTCATCGGGGATAATTACCGTTTTAGAAATTTGTACCATAGTTTTTATTGTGCGATCGCCTAATTGGATGTGGCAATGTCACAATTAACAAATCTAGAACTTGACTGTAAATGCCGCCATCTCCTAATTTTACCAAACAGCCTTGGACAGAAACTTATAGCGAAATTATTGATGTTCGCTCCCCCGCCGAATTTGGCGAAGATTGTATTCCGGGGTCGATAAATTTGCCCGTTTTGAGTAACTCAGAAAGGGCGGAAGTTGGCACAATTTACAAGCAATCGCCCTTTGCTGCCCGAAAAAAAGGAGCGGCTCTAGTCGCCTCGAATCTATCTCAACACTTAATTGACCATTTCGAGTCAAAAGATAAAAACTATCGCCCCTTGGTTTACTGTTGGCGTGGTGGACAGCGATCTAATAGCATGGCGCTAGTGTTATCACAAGTTGGCTGGCAAGTTACCGTTCTCGAAGGTGGTTATAAAACTTACCGCGCCTACGTGCGTCAGCAGTTGGAACAATTACCCACCCAATTTACCTATAAAATACTCTGCGGACTTACGGGTACAGGCAAAACCCATATTTTACAGCAATTGAGTCAACGCACAAGTCAACAAGTTCTCGATTTAGAAGCTTTAGCTAATCATCGCGGTTCGCTTTTGGGGGAAGAATGGACAAATAAACCGCTTTCTCAGCCAACACAAAAACAATTTGAGTCGCTATTGCTGCAACAATTGCAAAGTTTTAATCCGAGTTTACCAGTGTGGGTAGAATCGGAAAGTAACAAAATTGGACAAGTTCATTTACCGCCGTCTTTATGGCAGAAAATGAAACAAGCAAGTTGCATAGAGATTCAATTACCGTTAAAAGCTAGAGTACAGTTTTTATTAGCAACCTATCCGCACTTAGTCGATAATCCTGAAATACTCAAAGCTAAATTGCAACTACTTAAACCTCGTTACGGTAAAGATAAAATAAATCAATGGGAGCAACTAATTAATGGTGGACTATGGCAAGAGTTTGTTCAAGACTTGTTGCAATGTCATTACGATCCCAGTTACACCCAATCTATAAAACGAGATTTTGCTAAAGTAGAACGAACTTTGAACATAGAAGAATTTAGCGATCGCACTATTGAAAACCTACTCAGCTTATTAATTCAATAAACCTTTACCCTAGCAAAGTTATGATTCAAACTCGAAATGTGGCGATTTTGATATTTGATGATGTAGAAGTTCTCGACTTTTGCGGGCCTTACGAGGTTTTTGGAGTTACAGGGACAGGGAATGATTCTCAACCATTTAACGTTTATACAGTTGCCGAACAACTAAAACCAATACTTGCTCGTAATAAATTAAGCATTAACCCACAATACGCGATCGCAAACTGTCCGCCGTCAGATATTTTATTAGTACCCGGTGGTTTTGGTACGCGCCAACAGATGCACAACTTTGTTTTGATTGACTGGATCAGACAAAGTTATTTACACTCAGAGTTATTACTATCTGTGTGTACTGGAGCTTTACTACTAGCTAAAGCTGGGTTATTAGAAAACTTAGCTGCAACTACTCATCACTTGGCTATAGATTTACTCAAAGAAGTTGCTCCTAATACGGAAATTAGAGCAGGCGATCGCTTTGTAGATAATGGCAAAATAATTCTATCTGCCGGAATCTCCGCCGGAATTGATATGTCTCTCTATGTTGTTGCCAAACTCTTAGGCAAACAAGCAGCAATAGAAACGGCTGAACATATGGAGTATGACTGGAAAAGCTAACTTTTTTTCAAGTTCAGAAAATAAATAAGTAAAATCCTTGACAATTTCCTACCTATACTTGCTACAATGGCTAAGGTGAAATCAATGGGGTGTCGCCAAGTGGTAAGGCACCGGGTTTTGGTCCCGGCATTCCTAGGTTCGAATCCTAGCACCCCAGTTAAATCAAATTGCGTGCAATGATAGATAAAAATTTATTGCGCCAAAACTAATGACGGTAGATACTTCTAGCATTTTAGCCCTAGACTTTGACGGTGTAGTTTGTGATGGGCTGAAAGAATATTTTGAAACGGCTTGGCGTACTTACTACCAAATATGGTCGCCTAGTAGCGACACACCATCAGCAGAAATAGCTGCTAGTTTCTATAGGTTAAGACCTGTAATCGAAACAGGCTGGGAAATGCCAATACTAATTAAGGCTTTGGTAGAGGGAATTTCTGAACAGGAAATATTGCAACGATGGGGAGAAATTTCTCAATTATGCTTGCAAAAAGACAAATTAATTGCCGCAGATATTGCTTTAAAACTAGACCAAATCCGCGATGAGTGGATTAGTACCGATTTAGAAAGCTGGTTAAATTTGCATCGATTTTACCCTGGTGTAGTGGAAAAAATGCAAAATGTGGGCGATCGCAACATACATATAATGATTATTACAACCAAAGAAGGGCGCTTTGTGCGTCAGTTGTTGCAACAGCAAGGAGTAGAAATACCGGAACATTGCATTATTGGTAAAGAATCCAAGCGTCCTAAGCACCAAATTTTAACAGAGTTAATGACTCAAACTAAAGTAATATGGTTTGTAGAAGATCGGCTAAAAACATTACAAGTAGTCCAACAACAGCCTATTCTTGCTGCCGTAAAGCTTTATTTAGCCGATTGGGGATACAATGTGGCATCTGAGCGAGAACAAGCCCGTCAAACCTCCGGCATTGAGCTAATATCGCTATCGGACTTTACGCAAAACAACTTTCCTACCTGCTAACGTTGAACACACGGGCTATTAGCTACCTATGCTTGACCTTACAAAACTAGCAAATTCGATGCAAGGCATTAGCCAGCACCTAACGTTGGAAGCGGCGGCGGGTATTCAGCGTAGAAAGTTGGCGCAGCAATTACTCACCGCCGCTTACGCGCAACAGGCGGCGTTAGTAGAAAAACAAAAACAATGGCGCGATCGCATATTATTTAATGCAGCTACCCCTGTAGAACCCCTCAATACCTGTATTGATTTACCCGTACCGCCAAAAGTGCATACAGTAATTGCTACAGATGGTTCGCAAATTGCCCCCAACCATCACGAAATTGCCTATTGCTATCTGCTAAATATTGGTAGAGTCATGCTGCACTACGGGCAAAATCGCCAGCCATTATTAGATAGTTTGCCTGAAGTATTTTATCGCCCCGAAGACTTGTATGTGTCCAGGCAATGGGGAATTCGGACGGAAGAATGGATGGGTTATAAACGTACCGCTTCAGAAACCGTAGTTTTGGCAGAATTAGCAGGAAATGCGCCGATGTCTGTGCCAACATTGGCAATGGTTGATGGATCGTTGATTTACTGGTTTTTAGAACAATTACCTCACGAAGCGCGCGATCGCATTTTGCCACCAATTATTGAAGCTTGGGATCAGATGCAAGAATTTGGGATTCCAATTATGGGTTATCTTAGCGCCTCAAGAAGCGGGGAAGCTCTCAACTTTTTACGCTTGCAAGCCTGCATTCATGAAAACCCCGATTGTACTACTTATTGTCCTAATCAATTAGAAAAACTGCCTTGTCAGGTATTAGAACCGCTTAAAGATGCGGCATTGTGGACAATTGAGCTAAAACCTGGGCAACGTAGCGCTTTTTGGCGAAGTTCGGCGCGAATTACTGAATCTTACAATACTCATAGTATTTATTTTTGCTACGTCCATGTTGGTACAGAAATCGCCCGAATTGAATTACCAGCTTGGGTAGCTGAAGATTCGGTACTTTTAGAGCAATCTTTGGGCTTGATGTTGGCACAGGTGCAAAAAGGCTATGGCTACCCCGTAGCACTGGCTGAGGCGCACAATCAGGCAGTAGTACGAGGAGGCTATCGAGCGAGTTTCATTGCACTGTTAGAACAGCAAATGATTAAAGCCGGGTTGCAAAACGTAGCAATTTCCTACAAAGAAGCCCGAAAACGCGGCAGTATTGCCTAAAGAAGTGGAAATTACCAATTACCAATTACCAATTACCAATTACCAATTACCAATTACCAATTACCAATTACCAATTACCAATTACCCATTACCCATCTCTACTGCGGCTCTTAAATTGCCCTGATGTGTAGATAATAAGCGATCGCTTGCTTCTTTGTCTAAACCCGTCCAGTGCATAGCTAGAGCAAGTTTGACCGATTTACCGCTTTGTTCGAGCAATAAATCTGCTTGTTCTCTATTTAAGCTTGTTAAATCCTGTAGCATTCTGATGGCGCGATCGCGTAATTTGTTATTAGTTACTGCTACATCAATCATCCGGTTGCCGTAAACTTTGCCTAGCTTTACCATTACCCCTGTAGATAAGATATTCAAGGCAAGTTTTGTCGCCGTACCAGCTTTAAGCCGCGTAGAACCTGCGACAATTTCCGCACCAGTTATGAGCCGAATGTCAATATCTACGGGGATACTTACTTGCAGGGCGGGTACGCAAGCGATAAAAATAGTAGTTGCGCCGCTTCTTCTTGCCGCTTGCAAAGCGCCGTGTACATAAGGTGTAGTTCCTCCGGCGGTAATTCCTACTACTACATCTAGTTGAGTGATTTGACGCAGTGCGATCGCACTTGCGCCATCTTCGGCGCGATCTTCCAAGTCTTCAGAACTTTTTAGCAAAGCCCCCGCACCCCCCGCAATAATACCTTGTACCAATTCTGGCGGAGTGCAAAAAGTTGGCGGACATTCCGCCGCATCTAATACGCCCAATCTACCGCTCGTACCCGCACCAATATAAAATAACCTCCCACCTTTGCTTAAAGCCGCCGCCGTGCGCTCGATAGCGTCCGCTAAGGGGATTTTTGCGGCGGCGACGGCGGAAGTTGCCTTTTCATCTTCGCGGTTAAATAACTCGACAATTTCCAGACAACTCAGCTTGTCTAAGTTTTGACTATGAGGATTAACTTGTTCAGTTAGTAAGTATCCCCGATCTGAAGAATTAGTCATTTACAGCAATCCCTCAAACTGGCGGCGAATCCTGTCTAATTCTGCGTCGTCGGCTATTTCTTTATCGTCTGGTGAGGGATTTTTACCTTCTTTCCAGTCGGTATCTTCAACATTGCTTTCTGGTGGTACAGCTAAAGCGCCGTCGGGTACAAGTTCCCAATCGTAGCCAGCACCATTACAAAATTCTTCTACTTCGTCGCTATCCATCCTTTCTACCGTAGCTGGAGGAAAGTCTTGGGCTTCTAGCATTAGTGCAAAGCGAGTAGCATCATCCTCCGATTCAAACATCAACAGCTTATTGCGAGCGCCTACTTGAATTGTATGGATACCCTCGTTTTCGGTACGAGCATTAAATAATAAAACGAATACGCGCATAGGTGCGACCATGTTTAGTTTCGATCCTCAATTACTCATTTTTCAGGTTTCACCATTTTCTACCATAAAGAACTAGCGCTAACTTAAATTAATTTTTTGCAACTAATTATAATAAATTTAGCGTCCTTAGTTTTGTGGAGGAGCGATCGCGCCATTAAGAATTTTTTGTACCCCTTGCCGTAGGAACACAGCAGTTGTAACATCTATTGATTCAGTCGCTTTTGCTAATTGTGAGGTGGAATGACGAAATCATCGGCAGAAATCCATAGCAAAAATACATATAATTCCCGTCAGCGTTTTTGGTTTATGTTCCTTAGACGCACAGGTATATATTTAGGTATTCCCCTTTTAATTGGCGTTGCGGGGGGTGCTTGGTATTTGTGGGTTTTTGTGCAAGAGCAATTAGCGCCGATAATTCAAGCAAATTTAATTAAAACTTTAAATCGAGATGTTCAGCTAGGACAAGTTGAAAGAGTTTCTTTAACTAGCTTGCGTTTTGGTAAGTCTGCAATACCTGCTACAAATAAAGACCGCGATCGCGCTACGGTAGAATCTGTAGAAGTTAAGTTTGACTTACTTCAACTAGCCCTGACGCGGACTTTAAAGCTAGATATAACTCTAATCAATCCTGATGTCTATATCGACCAAGATTCAACCGGACAGTGGATTGCAACTACCATCAACACCCAAGAAAGTAAAGGAGCTTTTAAAACCCAGTTAGATAATATTCGGGTTCAAAACGCTAACGTTGTATTAGTCCCAAATATTAAAACTAGGGCAAAAATCAAGTACAAGTCAATATAGACAATGGTTCGGCTCAACTTTTAGAAAATAACCAGTTAGTTAAGTACGATCTAAACGGTCAATTGTCAACTAATGGTAGCCTCTCAATTAGAGGCGAAACCCGTCCTAAAACTGAGGAAACAAACTTACAGTTTCGCGCTCAAGATGTTTTAGCATCAGAAGTAACTCGCTTAATTAAGTTACCTCTAGAACTCCAATCGGGTAGAGTTAGTGGCAATTTAAAAATTTCCAGCCAGCCACAGCAACCAATATTATTAACTGGCGCAGTTAATTTAAGTTCTGTCACCGCCAAAGTAAAGCAACTACCCCAAGCTTTTAATCAAGCAAACGGTAATCTGCGGTTTACTGGTACGGTGATTGGACTAGATAAAATTACTACTAGCTACGGCTTAATTGGGCTAACAGCCAACGGAATTTTAGATACGCAGCGAGGTTACAATATTAGCGCAATTGTCCCATCGGTGACTTTAGCTAACGCTCAAAAAACTTTAAACTTGCAATTACCCGTACCAGTAAGCGGTACAGTAAACGCTAAGGTTCAGTTGGTGGGCGCTTTAGAAACGCCAGTATTATCCGGTACAGTAGTCAATACTAAAATCACCCGGATTGACAGAATAAATTTTAAGCAAATCCGCAGTGAATTTGCCTATGCACCCGCAAAATCAGTAATTGCTTTTAGAAATATTCAAGCAATTCCCGTCGCCGGAGGACAAGTTACTGGAAATGGGATTATTAAATTAGGGGAAACGCCACAGCTAGGATTTGATACGGTGGCGCGAAATATTCCGGGAGATGAGATCGCCCGTCAGTACAATATATCGCCACAATTAAGACTTGGTAGTGTATCGGCTAAAACTTTTGTTAGCGGCGCGATCGACAACTTACAAACAGTTGTCAATTGGCAAGCACCCCAAGCGAGTTATCCTGGTAGCGGACAAATTGTTATCAATAACGCTGATACTTTCACATTCCGCAATACAAAGCTTTTGGTAGCAGGCGGTATAGTCCAAGCGGCGGGACAATTAAAAGGAGAAGTTTTTAGAGCATCCATAATTGCAAATAGAGTCAGGCTAGGACAACTAACTTCTGTTCCGCCAGCCTTGCAAGCGCCTTTAAGCGGTCGATTTAACGTTTTAGGTTCTACAAAGTCTTTTAAGCCAGAAACTCTCTTAGCTGAAGGAGTTGGGCAATTAGCGGTGGGCGGCGGGACAGTTACAGCTACAAATATCAAGCTAAATAAAGGTAACTGGCAAGCCCTAGTTAAACCCCAAAACGTGCAACTAGGTAGTTTAGTAGAAGTCCCAACCCAGTTAAGACAAGGCAGATTAACAGGTGAATTTCAGGCTTCTGGGACTACGGCATCATTTCAACCAAAGGCGATTTCTGCTACGGGAATTGGACGCTTAAATATTGTCGGTGGTATTACCGCCGCAAACATCCGGCTAAATCAAGGTAACTGGCAAGCGGTAGTAAACCCCCAAAACGTGCGACTAGGTAGTTTAGTCGCCGTACCGCCACAGTTACAGCAAGGCAGATTGACGGGTATATTTAATGCTTCTGGAACTACAGCATCTTTTGCCCCAAATGCGATCGCAGCCACCGGAATTGGACGCTTAAAGGTTGCCGATGGAACGGTTACAGCTACCAATATCCAGCTAAATAAAGGCAATTATCAAGCCCTTGTTGAAGCTCAAGAAGTGCAGTTACAACAAATAGTTCCTACCACTGTACCACCGCAGTTTAGAGGGAGAGCAAGCGGGGTATTTCAGGCTTCAGGGACTACTGAATCTTTTGAACTAAATGCAATTTCCGCCACCGGGAGAGGAC
The DNA here is from genome assembly GCA_905479905.1 of uncultured Aliterella sp. Classification (GTDB taxonomy): domain Bacteria; phylum Cyanobacteriota; class Cyanobacteriia; order Cyanobacteriales; family Chroococcidiopsidaceae; genus Aliterella. Next base: position 82 of record CAJQOK010000272.1, on the reverse strand, counting down.
AATTAAATGCTGCTAGTGGTAGGATTGTGGCGACAAATATTCAGCTAAATAAAGGCAATTTTCAAGCCCTTGTCAGCCCCGA
>CAJQOK010000271.1 GCA_905479905.1 uncultured Aliterella sp. | reverse complement strand
TCAAACAGATTAGTAGACGTGTGAAAATCTCTGGCGCTCAGTGGAACAAAAAAAATGTGCCGCAAGTTCTCTTTCATCGCACGGCTTATCTTAATGGAATGCTATCTACAACTGGCTATTTGCAAAAGTGAGATGCTCCCGATCGCCTGCGTGTGCATATCTGTGTTAAATATTTCATAACGTGCTGTTCCTTTGCTTTTGGCACGATACATTGCAATATCAGCGTCTCTTAAAACATCTTCGGCGCGGTTGTAGTCTGTGGTACTTAAAGTAATGCCAATACTAACGGAGGTAAATACTTCATTACCGTCTAGATCAAAAGGTAATTGCAGTTCCTCTTTGATGCGCTCGGCAACACGGATAGGATCGCTGCTATCTTCAATATCTGGCAACAAAATGATAAACTCGTCACCACCTAGACGGGCAACGGTATCTGACTGGCGCAGACATAGTTCGAGGCGACGTGCAATTTCATTTAATAAGCGATCGCCTATTAAATGTCCTAAACTGTCATTGACGACTTTAAAACGATCTAAATCGAGAAAAAGGACAGCAAATAAATGTTCTTCGTGTCTTTGAGTATGCGCGATCGCACTCTCCAACCGTTCTATGAATAACACTCGATTGGGTAAACCTGTCAGCGCATCATAAAAGGCATTCTGGCGTAACTGTTCTTCTCCCTGCTTGCGCTCGGTAATATCTCGGCAAATTATCCGCAATTCTACGGGTTCGCCTTCACTATTAAAAATTAATTGACTGCGCTGGCGTTCCCAGATAATTGAACCGTCTTTACGGACTTTACGAAATTCAGCTTCAACAATTGCTAATTTTTCCCTCAAAATACTTGCAAACAATTGTTGAAAAGAATCGCGATCTTCTTCATAGACAATGGTAGAAAAGTCTTGATATACCAACTCTTGTTTGCTGTATCCCAAAAGTTCTGCACCATACTGATTTATAGAGATAATTCTGCCATCGCTTGCTACTGTCAAATAGGCATCGGGCGCAAAATCATACAAGCTTTGATATAGTTCCTCGCTCTCTTGCAATGCTTCAGCTTTAGCAATCTCTGCACTCAGCCGTTGTCCAAAAGAAGAAGCTAATGAAGCTAATGCCAGGATAATTAAAGCAGCAATACTAATAGAAAGTGCGAGTACATAATCATCGTTTCCAGGCGGCTGCTTTTTTAATAACTTAAAGCTGGGGTAAAACTTGACTGATGCCATCGCTGTATAGTGTAGCGAGTCAATCGATAGCCCAGTTAAAACTGCACTGCCGAGCTTGCGGATAGTCTCTGGAACTCGCTCGGTACTGGGATGGAACGCAAACCACAAAGAGCCAAAGCAAAGAACAACAGTAGATACGTTGGCAAGGGCAACGATCTTCAAATCGTACACGGGTATTGCCGCCAGTTGCATTCCTGTCATAGCAATAAAGTGCATACCCACAACCCCTGCGGTGATAAAACTACCCCCTGCCAAGAAGCGCAGCCAATTTAGGGGTTGTTTGGTCACAAATGACAGCCCCATGCCACAACAAGCGATCGCCAATACCATTGATAGGAAGACGATATAAAAGTTGTAGTTAACAGGTATTGGTAACTTGTAAGCCAGCATTGCAATGAAGTGCATTAGCCAAATACTAATGCCTAGTGCGATCGCACTTCCCAACAGCCAAAGCTTGCTAGCACGTCCTAATGCTACAGGTACTTGTCTTGCTAAATCTAAAGCAGTATAGCTGCTGACAACAGCAATTACTAAAGAAAGGATAACTAAGCGCCAATCGTAACTAACCTCAAGAGCTTGGCTAATCTGGATTAATTTCTCACTTGGCATACCTTGCTCCAACTGTAGTATGTATTGAATGCACTAATCGTTAGATTTGTCAAGTTAAAAAGTTTCAATATGTTGTTGTCGGGTTTATTGCTAAAAGCTTTGTTTAGAATGACGGTTTATATTTAATTATTCGCTTTTATCAAGGTAGAGTTTCTACTTTTTAAATAAAAACTTTCAGCTAACTGGCGTTTAAAACCCTTTTAGACAGCCAAAATTACTTAGAACATGAACTTATAAACATTAAAGCATAGACTCAAACTTTAAATTCTGATAATACTGGTAGCAAATATTGTGTCAATGTATACGCATCTACGCCCATTTCGGTGCGGTTTGTTGCCGCCTTAATCCCGGCTTGAGAATGCCACCAAGCAGCAACCGAGGCGACTTCACCCATTGATTGAGCAGTTTTTTGAGCAACTAATCCACCCATTAACCCTGTCAGCACATCGCCACTACCACCTCGTGCTAAAGCTGGGGTGCTTTCGGGGTTAATCCAGACTAACCCATCGGGATTTGCAACTTTAGTTCTAGCACCTTTTAGTAAAACTATGGCTCCACTTGTTTTAGCGGCGCAAGTAACGGCATTAATCGGATCTAAATCACCTAAATCGGGAAATAAACGTTTAAATTCTCCTGTGTGCGGAGTAAGTATTGTTGCTCCTTGGCGTTGGGCTAAAGTGGAGATAGTACCCAATGCCAATATATTTAAACCATCCGCATCTAGAATTAGCGGACAGTTACTTTTTATTACTTCTTGAATTATCGGCGTAGCTTCAAGAGTTAGACCAGGCCCACAAGAAATCGCATCAAAGGAATCTAAGTTAGTGTTTGCTGGTAATTGCAACATCGCCCCAAGCTCTGTTTCTGGGCATCCTACGATTAAAGCTTCTGGTAATTGAGCAACTAATAAGCTTTTCAGCGATTGGGGAACGGCAATTGATAACATTCCTACACCGCTTGCTCTTGCGCCTAGCCCTGTTAAAATTGCCCCGCCAGCGTAACGAGCAGAGCCACAAATTAATAGTAAATGCCCTTGCTGGTATTTATGAGTGACGAAAGGACGATGTAAAGGTAAAGTTGCGATCGCCAATTCTTTTGTAATTCTTTTTATCTTCGGCGTTTCACCTAATACAGCATAAATATCTGTTAGCGGAATATCGAAATCTATCAATTGAGCTTTACCAACGTATTCTAAGGCGCAATCTTGAAGTAAGCCCTGTTTCCATAACCCCAAGCAAAAAGTATAAGTTGCCTTAATCGCTATCCCCAATACTTCCCCGGTATCTGTGTGTAATCCCGAAGGTAAATCGATGCTAATAACTGGTAGAGAAGATTGGTTAACTTGAGCAATTACTTTAGCAATATCACCTGTAATATCGCGCTCTAAGCCAAACCCAAATA
>CAJQOK010000270.1 GCA_905479905.1 uncultured Aliterella sp. | reverse complement strand
GCATACTAATTTTAACCAAACCGTTACTTCTACTGGGCGTTTGTCTTCTTCTAATCCCAACTTGCAAAATATCCCAATTCGGACAGCTTTTAGTCGGCTAATTCGTAAAGGTTTTATTCCCGAAACTGGCTGGTTGATGGTGGCGGCGGATTATTCACAAATTGAGTTGCGAATTTTGGCGCATTTATGCCAAGAACCTATATTACTTGAAGCGTACCAAGGTAACGAGGATATTCATACTGTTACAGCACGACTGTTGTTTGAAAAAGATGCCGTTACTCCTGATGAGCGGAGATTGGCAAAAACTATCAATTTTGGCGTAATTTATGGGATGGGCGCTCAAAGGTTTGCTAGAGAAACTGGGATGAAAGCCACTGAAGGTAAGGTTTTTATTGAGAAATTTAACCAAACTTACCCGATGGTTTTTGCTTATTTGCAAACAATGCAACAACAAGCGATCGCTAATGGTTATGTAGAAACAATTTTTGGTCGTCGTCGTTACTTTAATTTTACAAGCGATCGCCTCCGTAAGTTACATAACTCCAAAATTGCCGACATTAACCTAGATGAAATTCGCGGTTTGACAGCTAATGATGCAGGATTATTAAGGGCGGCGGCTAATGCACCCATTCAAGGATCGAGCGCTGATATTATCAAAGTGGCAATGATTCAACTGCACGATATTTTAAAAAATTACCAAGCACGAATACTGTTACAAGTTCACGACGAATTAGTATTTGAAGTTCCTCCCGATGAGTGGGACTCCTTGCAGCCTCAAATCAAATCGACAATGGAAAATGCTGTAAAACTCAGTGTTCCTTTAATGGTTGATGTTCGTGCGGGTAATAACTGGATGGAAACTAAATGATCGACCATGACCGCTTATTTAAAGAACTCATCAGTACATTTTTTGTAGAGTTTTTAGAGCTATTTATTCCAGAAATATTAACTTATTTAGATCGAGATTCTATTACGTTTTTAGATAAGGAAATATTTACAGATATAACTGCGGGTGAAAGGTACGAAGCCGATCTAATTGTTAAAGCTAAATTTCGCTCTCAAGAATCATATTTTTTGATTCATATAGAAAACCAAGCACAACAGCAAGTTGATTTTAGCAAGCGGATGTTTCGGTATTTCTCGCGCTTGTATGAAAAGTTCGATTTACCTATTTATCCAGTGGTTTTATTTTCTTACAAGTATCCCAAAACTATAGAGCCAAACTGCCATCAAGTAGCATTTCCCAATAAAGTAGTTTTAAATTTTAACTACGATGTCATTCAACTAAATCAACTCAATTGGCGAGACTTTGTGCAACAAGCTAATCCTGTTGCTAGTGCATTGATGGCAAAAATGAATATAGCAGATAGCGATCGCCCAAAAGTAAAGCTAGAATGTTTACGGTTACTTGCAACATTGCGCCTAAATCCAGCAAAAATGCAATTAATATCTGGGTTTATCGATAGTTATTTGCGACTAAACGAGCAAGAAGAGCAGCTTTTTCAAGCTGAAGTTGATAAAATTGAACCAAGAAAACAGGAGACTACAATGGAAATAGTTACTAGCTGGATGGAGAGAGGAATTGAGCAAGGACTCGCACAAGGAAAGCAATCTGAAGCTTTATCTTTAATCATGCGATTGCTTCTACGAAAAGTAGGTACACTTACGCCCGAATTGCAACAGCGTATCGAGCAATTACAACTTACTCAGTTAGAAGATTTAGCCGAAGAATTATTAAATTTCTCTGAAGTAGCAGATTTAGAAGCTTGGCTGCGACAAATTCCAGAGGAATAATTGCCAGCTTTTATCAGTGAAGTGAAGTTGATAAAATTGAACCAACCCAAAAGGAGGCAACAATGGAAATAGTTACTAGCTGGATGAGAGAAGGAATTGAGCAAGGACTCGCACAAGGAAAGCAATCTGAAGCATTAACTATAGTTACCCGCCAGCTTAATCATCAAATCGGGACACTTACGCCCGAATTGCAACAGCGTATTGAGCAATTACAACTTGCTCAATTAGAGGATTTAGCCGAAGAATTGTTAGACTTTTCCGAAGTAGCAGATTTAGAAGCTTGGCTGCAAAAAATTTCTGTTGAATAATTGCCAGCTTTTATTTACGAACATCGTTGAAAGAAAAATCATCCTCATCAAAGTCATCATCGCTATTTCTTTTAGCACCAGCCAAACTCCACAATGGTTGAATTAGTGCCATTAAAACTATACCTGCACCGACACTGAAAGCGATCGCTAAAAAAAATGGGATTTGAATAGATGTAAAGGTGAAAAACTTTAAAGATACTGGTGTAACGTTCTTTAAGGATAGAATTGCGATCGTCATTACCCAAGTAGCCACAATTAAAGCAGCAATTAAATTAGCTATAGTTTTCATTTTTACCAATAATTAGCGATTAGCTGCTATTTTAGCTAATCGCCAATCTAACTAAACTCCTACAGGTTTCAACTGACTAATCAGTTTTTCCATTTGGTTAGCTATGTTGTTTTGTTGTTCTACAGAATGAGTTTCTAAGTAAACCCTCATTAAAGGTTCAGTTCCCGAAGGACGCAACAGCACCCAGCTACCATCTTCTAAATACAGCTTAATGCCGTCTTTACGTCCAACTTCTTTAACCTTAACTCCCGCAATATCGGACGGTGGGTTTTTAGTAAAAGACTCAATAGTTGCAGCTTTGTGGGCATCATCTAAATGCAAGTCTAGACGCTGATTGTACAACGGGCCATCCGCTTCGGCGATTACTTCTTCTACTAGCTGACTTAAAGGTTTACCTTCGTAAGCAATTACTTCCGCTACTAGCATATCTGCTAAAATCCCGTCTTTTTCGGGAATATGCCCGATTACGCTCAATCCTCCCGATTCTTCACCGCCAATTAATACGGCAGTTTCCCGCATTTTTTCGCCGATGTACTTAAAGCCTACCGCCGTTTCGTAAATCTCTAAGCCGTACTTAGCTGCGAGATTATCAAGTAAATGAGTAGTCGCCACTGTGCGAACAATTGCCCCAGTTTTGCCACGATTTTTGCTCAAATGACGCGCTAACAATAGTAAAACAGTGTTGGGCGACAGCATATTGCCTTGTTCGTCAATAATACCAAAGCGATCGCTATCTCCATCGGTTGCTACCCCAATATCTGCGCCATCTCTAGTTACGGCTTCAGATAGCTCTACTAGCTGCTCTCCTTTGGGTTCGGGCATTCCCCCCCCAAACAACACATCGCGGTAGGTGTGGAAGCTTTCTAGCTCACAACCACAGTGTTCTAGAACGGTGTCTAAATAGCCGCGAGAGGTTGAATAGAGTGCGTCATACTTTACCTTCAAGTGAGCGCTCCGAATCTTCTCTACATCAATTAGGGTGTAGATAAATTTGAGATACTCTGGTTTGGGGTCAAAAGTAGAGATTTGGGCGCTAAAATTGCCCTTGACGGGCGTATCTGCGGAGCTTTCAATATTCGCTACAATCGTATCGGTAATTTCTGGGGTAGCCGGGCCTGCGTAGTCAGGTATATATTTAATTCCACAGTACGGCGCGGGATTATGACTAGCAGTGAACATTAATGCCCCCGCAGAATTGAGAAGACGGGCATTGTAAGCAATTACCGGGGTCGGACAATCACGATCGCTAATCTTAACAGTCCAGCCTAACTCTGCCAATACTTCAGCAGCAGTATAAGCGAACTTATCGGCTTGAAAGCGCGTATCGTAAGCTACGAGAACGGGACGGTCTTTGGTGTAGGCTGTTTCGAGGTAACTTGCGATCGCTCTAGTTACTTTCCGCACATTGGGAAAAGTAAAGTCATCGGCAATTATTCCTCGCCATCCATCTGTACCAAACTTAATTTGATTAGAATTGCTAATACTGCTCATCCTTTGCCACTCAAGGAATTGTTTATCATTAATAGTACAGGAAGCTTCTCCTTTTTCGGTGTAGCTAAAAAATAGGAAGTGCTGGGCATTTTTCTATAACTATTCCTGTAAACGCGCGATCGCGCATTTTGGGCGATTTATTTACCGCAAGTAAGCAATGTTTATTCTTGGGCGACCTTTTGCCAGCTATCATTTATGGTCATTAGTTGCCCCGGCGGTGGGACAAGAGCGTTGGCATTGTCAAATGAAGCGGGGTTTTATTAAGGCGCGGCAAAAAGATCCTATAGTTAAAGAGCTTTTAGCCCACGCGACACCACCGCAGCGTATTGGAATTTTGGCGCAAAAGGGTGTTTATGAGTTTCATCACCACAGCGAATTATTAAGCCAGCCAGATGGGGTAGAAAAAGTTGCCCAGTTGCTTAAGCTGAATAAATCAACGGAGGAAGTGCAGCAGCGTGTAATTCAAATATTGAAAAATTATCATCATGCTCCGCTACTAGAAGGTAAGCATATTGTCCAGTTAACGCGCGGTGATGAGGGTTTTCCGCGTCCAATTTCAATTAAACAAGTGGAGCATCCTTTTAAGTTATATGCGGCGATGGACTGCATTTTTAGCGAAAATGGCAGCAGGCTACATATTATAGATTTTAAAACGGGTAAGTCAGCTTTCGATCAAAGGCAAGCTTTAGTATATTTAGTTGCTGCTCGTTATTTGTATCCTCACAATTATGCCGTTGCCTCTTTTTATAACTTAGAACACTGCAAAAAGTCGGTGTTAATAACGGTTAGTTCTAGTCAACTAGATACAATTGAAAATCAGTTAGCCCAAGTTGCCCAAAAACACCAGCAAGATTTACGCCGCTACGAACAAAAACCCGTTAATTTTAGTAAGATTTTTCCGCCAAATCCTGGCAATCACTGCCGTTACTGCGCGTTTAATTCTATTTGTGAATTTTCTGGTTTTGAGCAACCTGTGGGATAGGCGATCGCACTTTACCTAAATTTCATCTATCACAATACTTAAAGCAACCTGATAAAGTTCTTGACGAGAATGAGCGGTAACTTTTGCTAGTTGACGGCTGGCTTGGGATCTCGATACCTTCTGTAGCATGATTGCTTTCAACTCCGATTCAATTTCTATAGCCGAAAGGTAGGGTAAAGCTGTGGGTGTACCTGCTATAAGTAGGGTATATTCGCCTTGAGGTTCTTTGTTTTTTAATTGGATCGCCGCTTCCTCTAAAGTTCCCCGCCAAAATTCTTCATACAATTTAGTTAATTCCCGCGCTAAAACGATTTTTCGTTCTATTCCTAATACTTTTGTCAAATCTTTGATTGTTTGTTGCAAGCGGTGGGGAGATTCATAAATAATTATTGTCCGCGCTTCGGAGGCTAAAGAATCTAAGCGACTTATTCTTTCTTGTCCTTTTACGGGTAAAAACCCCTCAAATATAAACCTATCGGAAGGTAAACCACTGGCGCTAACGGCTGTAGTTACAGCACTAACTCCAGGAATGGGGACTACAGGAATATTAGCTTCAATGCAAGCAATTACTAATTCGTAGCCAGGATCGGAGATTCCGGGCATTCCTGCATCTGTAACTAAAGCGATCGCTTTTCCTGTAGTTAAATGCTCTAATATCTCAGGGTGGCGGCTGTGGCGGTTGTGGTCGTGGTAGCTAATTTGCGGCGCTTTGACTTGAAAATGATGCAATAATTTACCTGTATGGCGCGTGTCTTCGGCGGCAATTAAATCGACATTTTGCAAAACTCGCACAGCGCGATAGGTTATATCTTCTAGGTTGCCTATGGGTGTACCAACTATGTAAAGTGTTCCTGGTTGGGGTTCGGTAGGCATGGTTGTAAAATGAAAGGCGATCGCACGTATAGAGGATTATTTGTTGGCTTAGTAACTGTAGACTTTGTTTACTTAGCTACTTCTGCTCCTAAAAGCAACCAAAAAATTGTTGCTTCTGATTATACTGTTTCTGCTGGTGGCCCGGCGACTAATGCTGCCGCAACTTTTAGTTATTTAGGCAACGAAGCAAATTTATTAGGTGTAGTGGGGACTCATTCTACTACCGAGCTTATTAAAGCAGATTTGGCAAATTGTCGGGTAAAACTGTGGGATCTTGCACTTAATACAACGCAAGTACCCCCTGTATCTTCAGTTATTATCACTCAAGAGACGGGAGAAAGAGCGGTAGTTTCGATTAATGCGGTAAAAACTCAAGTATCTAACCATGCCTATACAGACATTTTGAGTAATATTGACATTGTGCTGATTGATGGGCATCAAATAGCAGTAGGAAATGCGATCGCGCGGCAAGCTAAAATTAAAAACATTCCTGTAGTAATTGATGGCGGTAGTTGGAAGCAGGGATTTGAGGATATTTTACCTAATGTTGATTACGCAATTTGCTCAGCTAATTTTCACCCCCCCAACTGTAATAATAGCGAACAAGTATTTGCTTATCTATCTGCTTTTGGTATTCCTCATATTGCGATTACTCATGGCGAACAACCGATACAATACTTGAGTAAAAATAAAATTTACACTATAGACGTTCCTACCGTTAAAATTATTGATAGTTTAGGTGCTGGCGATATTTTTCACGGAGCTTTTTGTCATTTTATATTGTTTAAAAGTTTTGTTGAAGCTTTAGCGGAAGCTTCACTAATTGCGGCGGTTTCTTGCCAAGCTTTCGGTACTCGGCGTTGGATGAATATTAAAGGATAAATAATGAAAGAACTATCAGATATTTTAGAACTTGCGCGTTCTATTGGTTGGGGTGCATCTTACATTTT
>CAJQOK010000269.1 GCA_905479905.1 uncultured Aliterella sp. | reverse complement strand
GCTGGCGCTTCCCCAGAGATTTTGTATGTAAATAAACCCCATATCGGTACGTTTAAGCTGGTGGGTATAGTTCAAAGTTTCCGCGCCACGATTGAATCATTGGGCGGTGAAATTCGTTTTCAAAGTCGGGTAGAAGATATTGATATTGAAGATGGACGAGTGCGCGGAGTCAAGCTTGCTAGTGGAGAATATATCGCCAGCAATCATGTAGTTTTGGCGGTGGGACATAGCGCCCGTGATACCTTTCAAATGCTGTTCAATCGGGGAGTTTACATCGAAGCTAAACCCTTTTCGATTGGCTTTCGAGTGGAACATCCCCAACCAATTATTGATATCGCTCGTTTTGGGGAAAATGCTGGGAATAAACTTTTAGGTGCAGCCGATTACAAACTGGTTCACCACTGCCAAAATGGGCGCTCTGTATATAGTTTCTGTATGTGTCCGGGAGGACTTGTAGTAGCCGCCGCCTCTGAACCCGGACGATTAGTTACTAATGGAATGAGCCAATACTCTCGCAATGAACGTAACGCAAATAGTGCGATCGTTGTCGGGATTACACCGGAAGATTATCCGGGACATCCGTTAGCTGGAATTGATTTTCAGCGCCGCTTAGAAGAACGAGCTTTTGAATTGGGCGGTAAGACTTACTATGCTCCTGGTCAGTTAGTAGGCGATTTTATTGCTAATCGTCCTTCTACAGCGCTAGGTACTGTTCACCCATCTTACACACCAGGGGTTAATTTAGGCGATTTGAGCCAGAGTTTGCCAGATTATGCCATTTCTGCTATCCGCGAGGCGCTACCAGCTTTTGCTAAAAAAATTAAAGGCTTTGCGATGAACGATGCGATTTTGACAGGGGTTGAGACTCGCACATCATCACCGATTCGGATTAAACGCCAAGAAAATTATCAATCTCTAAATACTCAAGGTCTTTATCCGGCGGGGGAAGGCGCTGGGTATGCGGGGGGAATCCTCTCGGCGGGTATTGATGGTATTAAGGTGGCGGAAGCTGTTGCTTTAAATATATTGCGGCTTGCTAATTAAACTTTTTCTCTCCTACTTTAAATGTGCGATTTCTTAATTATTGTCAATTACTGCTGAATCTATTGCACTACAGTCACCCAAAATATTAGCAACTACTAAACGGGCTGTACCGCGACTACCCCAGTAATAACCATGACCATCAGATACGCCTATCGCCATTGCTGCATGAGCTTGACCAAAAGTCCGCGCTCCTCTTTCTGCTCCATTAGCATCAGCCCAAATATACTTATCACGAAAAAAGATTGTAGGGATTGAACCAGCATTTAAGCTTGCTTTAAGTGGATAAGCAATGATATCTGAAGAATGAATAATATTTAGCCATCTTAAAGGTTGATGATGATATTTTTCAGTAAAATCTTTGATTTTTGCCGAACTAATATTCAGCATCACATTAAAAAATAAGATAGGCGAACCCATAGTAGTAATGCTTTTCAAAAATGTTTTTTGCCCAGATGTGCGATCGCAAGTTTTTGACTCAATCATGGCGCGAATTTCCCACGCTGGGTCGTCTAGCTCAAATTTTTCTGAAAACAAAACATCCCATAAAACTACACTACCAAGAGAGTGAGTAATAATGTGTAACTCCTCCTCTTGAGGAAATGTTTTTATAAAATCAGCTAATCCTTGAGCGATCAATTCTCTAATTTTTCTGCCTCGCTCCGTATTGAAGTAGGTAAGAATATCTCCAAAAAATTCAGAAATAAAGTCTTGCCTAAACTCTTGATAGCGAAAAATATCTTTTACATCAACGTTTGGATGGATTTTTTTAAAATCTTGCAAATCCTGATGAACCCAGTTCCAAATCTGCCCCGTTTGCTTCAAAATATTGCCCCAAAAGCTGGCGTAGAAGTGAGGGAGAGGCTTGTCTTTTTTGTTAAATTCTTCCCTGATTAAAGATTCTAATTTTCTTGAATACCCTGCATCTTTTGTAGCAACGCCATGTATAAAAAACACCAATGTCATAAATAAGCTCTACATGATTACATTTAATATACAAGGTGAGTTAGGAAAATAAACCTATTTTTAAATACAAGGGATGTTTTAGTTAGTAACTCGCGTTAGATTTATTAAATTGTTTTGACTTTATTTTTAAGAACCTGATAAACCAGCGTCAAAAATCTCTTGAGCAGTTAAATTTAATTGCGGAAATGTTGGTGATAAAATGCGATCGTTTTTTCTAAACTGACTAACTTGATATTCGCCTTCCACGAGTTGATAAATTGAAATAGTTGGTTGCTTAGGATTGCCAATAAACCGCCTTCCACCTAAACCAAGATAATCAACAATCCAGTATTCAAGAATCCCCATTTCTTCGTAATCTCCAGCTTTATCAAGGTAATCGTTGCGCCAATTGGTACTTACAACTTCTATCACTAATGGAATTGATTTACCGTAAATAACTGTTGATTGATTTTGCCATCTCGGTTCTGTTGCTAAATTAGGACGGTTCAGTAGCATTACGTCTGGCGAGTAAGCTGTTTCACTTT
>CAJQOK010000268.1 GCA_905479905.1 uncultured Aliterella sp. | reverse complement strand
TCGGGATCTAACCCCGATACTCGTACCATTGACTGGACTAAAGCTGGGCTTAAACCCCGGTAGTTTTTCAGCAAACAACGCCCTATCGCTCCTGGAACTAAGCTTACTCGCTCTTGCCAACGCGATCGCATTTCACTTGTTGATGGGACAGCACCGCTTAATGATGGTGGCAATTCGTAAACTTGCCCAGTTTGAATCGGACGGACACTTGATTGCTGTTGGCTAACTTGGTGCGCCGCCGTAACGATGACTTTATTGGCATCAGTAAGAATAACATTGCTATATTTGCCCATAATTTCTATATACATATGCCATAAGGCACTTTCTCCAGGACGGGGAGCAAATTGCAGGTCGATTACTCGTTCCCAAGGCGCAACCTCCACAATTGCCACTAGCGCCAAACCCTGTAATTGATGGATTAATTGTTGGCTAAACGTAAAAGTATCCGGCGAGCGCGGCGGTGGAGAACCCATACAAAAATGCGCCGCTTGGGGATGCCAGCAAATTTCTAGCCATCCCCGCGTATTTAACGTCCGCAAGGCGATCGCAATTGTAAAGCGATTTAGTTGATATACTTGCTCAGTACGTGCGGGAAGCCAATGGTTACGAATTTCGCTGCAAGCAGCAATTAAAGTTGTCAAGTCAACAGGTTGCAAAACAAATCTTCTTTAACTAAGAGAATAAAATTAAGTGCCTAATCTACCTTTTGAGCGATTTCTAAAGATAGAAAAATCAAAAAAACAGGGTTAAATGCCCTAAAAATCAGGGTTTTCGCGCTTTTTAGGCTTGTAAGTCGCGCATTTTTGTATATACCATTGAAGTTAGGTTTTAATGCTTGTTATACGGCGCGTCGCGTCATTTTTGCATGGATATTCAGCTTATAAATATCGGTTTTGGTAATATTGTCTCTGCTAACCGAGTAGTTGCCATTGTCAGCCCCGAATCTGCCCCCATTAAGCGTATTATTACAGATGCCCGCGATCGCGGTCAGCTAATTGATGCTACTTATGGTCGTCGTACTAGGGCGGTAATTATTACCGATTCAAGTCATGTTATTTTGTCAGCAATTCAGCCGGAAACGGTGGCAAATCGGTTTGTACTCAACCGCGAACAGCCAGATAATTAGCAAGATTGCTATAAATACTACAATTAAATAGGTCGGATTTGTGCTAAGAAATGCAAGTTTCTAATTCTACGTTTCAAGCAAATAAACACAAGCTTAGGGGAAAGTTAATTGTTTTAACTGGCCCTAGCGGTGTTGGTAAGGGTACTTTGGTGCAAATTCTCTTGCAACGCCACCCAGAAATATATTTATCAGTTTCTGCAACTACTCGTGCGCCGCGTCCGGGTGAAACCTACGGAGAACATTATTATTTTGTGAGTCGCACCGATTTTGAAAAAATGATTAGCGATCGCCACTTGCTTGAATGGGCGGAGTTTGCTGGCAACTATTACGGTACTCCACGTTTGCCTGTAGAACAACAAATCGCTGAAGGCAAAACTGTTTTGCTAGAAGTTGAGCTTGATGGTGCGAACCAAATTTCTACTTCTTGCCCTGATGCGTTGCGAATTTTTATCCTACCGCCGTCTTTTAGCGCCCTAGAGCAACGTTTGCGCGATCGCGCGACGGATTCAAACTCTGCTATCGATAGTCGCTTGAAACGCGCCCAAATAGAAATTGCCTCGGCTGGCGAATTCAATGTGCAAATTACTAATGATGACTTAGAAACGGCTTTGCATCAACTCGAAAGTGCCATACTAAATTAGCAAAAATTTCAATAATCTCCTAAAAAAAGAGTAGAGCAAAAAAAGTGAAACCTTTTTTTACCTACTCTCTAATTCCGCCCATTAAAAATCTGCGGAATTTTGTGATAATTAACTAAACACCCGTTGGATTACTTCTATATTGTCAAGCAGGAAGTAGGCAACTACAGCACCACCAACGCCACCAATTAAGAAGCTAGTAGCGTAACTGTTCCAACCTTCGGGAGATTTAAAAGCATCAGGTACTCGATTGGCAGTTGTTACATTTGCAACTGGTTGGGGAGGATTGCTATTAGCGTAAAGGGCGATCGCAAAAGCGGAAATTGCTACCATTCCCAATGTTGATAACAATCCAGCTAAATTAGCAATATCAGCATCCCTTAACGGGCCTAGTTTGGCAAAAGGGCCAAGTAGCCAATAACCATGAGCCATCCCAGCTTCTAAGCCTCGGCGTTGGGTAGTTATACCCTGACGGTAAGCTGGCAAATTATTAATGTACCATTTAACCAAACCAGAATTATTGATTGGTGTCTCTAAGTCTCCCCACTGCGGATCGCGGTTGGGAGGAAACACAACTTCTCTATTTCTAGGATCGCTGGGGCGATCTTTTGATGCATCTATTGCTTGCGCCATATTTGCTCTTAGTATTTAAACATGATAGTGGCATTATTTTAGGTTATTAACTGTAACCAAATAACAGTTTTCCTCGCTAACTTTAGAAAAATTAATTAAACTAATTTTGATAAATAAACACTAAAAAAACTCGCAATCTATGCTAAAGAAAATTGCAAGTTTACACCTTTAGAAGTATGACTTAATTACATTTATTAGGTACTAGCTAAATAAATTACTTGTTGTTCAACTAATTTATTTAGCTAATAAACATCGAACTAGCAATTAGAGCTACTTCTACGGCATAGGATGGAAAAGCAAATCGGGGAAAATGTAATTGAACACAGCCCAAGTAGTAAAAGCAACAGAAACTGAAACTACTGCCAGTACTGGCGCTGTAGAAAGATACTGAAGAAAGTAGGTTTTTTGGTCGTCTTTATTTTTCATCAATCGGCACTCAAAATAAGCGGATAAGTTAAGCTAAATTAGCGTGGTGAAACAGGTATTTCTTCATCTTTGGCGTATAACTCGCCCGATAAAAATTCCGAAGTAGCTGCCAAGGGCCAAGTAGCAGCGCCTGTGGTACATTTCAGCGCCAAAGGCACGTCAATGATAATTTCCCTACTTTCGGGAGAACCTTCCATTTTTTTGCTTGCTCGGATGTAAGAGCGACCTGCCCAACCAATCCAACCAGCAATATAGAGAAAGAGAATGCTAGGAATAATGAAGTCCCCAGCACGGTCGAGACGACCATCAACAATTAAATGGGGTAAACCTTCAGGGCCGCACTGAGCTTGAGCATAACGCTCAAAACGTTTTGCGCCAGAATTGGGGTCGCTCGTTGTGTTACGGGCATCTTTTGCCCGTTGAAGAAAGGCTGGTGATTCACTACAAGGTACTAGATTAGCTTGCGCTGAAGCTGAGGCTGGAGGCGCAAAGTTAAACCAGAAACCAATGACTAGAACCAAAGCAAACAATCGTTGCATGAAATTGTTTCCCTTTGTTACAAAACAAATAAAGTTTTCAGAACTTGGAAGCTATCATACTCTTGCCAGAGAGCCGACAATAGATTAAGTAAATAAAAGTTTAAGTTTCCCAGTCAATAGCAGCTAAAAGTAGTAAATTAATCGCTAATTTCAACCAAATGTCAACTATTCTAGCCATAGAAACTAGCTGCGACGAAACCGCCGTCGCGGTAATAAATAATCGTACAGTTTGCAGTAGCGTTGTCACCTCCCAAATTCCCATCCATAAGCAGTATGGCGGGGTAGTTCCAGAAATAGCATCGCGCCAGCACTTAGAAACAATTAATAGCGCGATCGCCTTGGCTTTAGAACAGGCCCAAAGACCAATAACAAAAATCGATGCTGTAGCGGTAACTTGCGCCCCCGGACTTGTGGGAGCGCTAATGGTAGGTATCTGTGCCGCCAAAACCTTAGCAATTTTGCACAACTTGCCCTTAATTGGGGTGCATCATTTAGAAGGGCATATTTACGCCAACTGTTTAAGTGAACCCCGTTTAGAGCCGCCTTTTTTAAGCTTGCTAGTCTCTGGCGGTCATACCAGCTTAATTTATGTCAAAGACTGCGGCGAGTACGAAACCTTGGGACAAACCCGCGACGATGCGGCGGGAGAAGCTTTTGATAAAGTAGCGCGATTGTTGGAATTAGGATATCCCGGCGGGCCAGAAATTGATAAATTGGCTCAAATTGGCAACCCCCAAGCTTTTAAACTCCCCGAAGGCAAAATTTCTTTAGCAAATGGCAAGTTTCATCCTTACGACTCTAGCTTTAGCGGATTAAAAACGGCGGTATTGCGGCTAGTTCAAAAAGTGAAGCAAGACAATGGAGTTTTTCCAGTAGCGGATATAGCTGCAAGTTTTCAAGAGACTGTAGCCCAAAGTTTGACCAAAAGAGCCATTGCCTGCGCTATCGATTTCGGCTTAGATACTATTGCTGTAGGTGGTGGAGTAGCGGCAAATAGTGGGCTAAGGCAGCATTTGCAAGCGGCAGCCAAAGAGCATAACTTGCGCGTCTTATTTCCACCAATGAAGTATTGTACTGACAATGCAGCAATGATTGGCTGTGCGGCGGCGGAACACTTTAATCGCGGTCATAGATCGCCAATAACTTTAGCTGGGCGATCGCGTTTACCACTAACGGAAGTTATGCAACTATATCAGCACTAGGAAACTG
>CAJQOK010000267.1 GCA_905479905.1 uncultured Aliterella sp. | reverse complement strand
TTAGATTTTTACAAAGCAGATAGGCTTGGATTTGCCGAGGGATTTTTTAACTATAAATTTCTAAACTTTGCCCATCACCTGCCGCAGATAAACTCAACTTTAATACCACTAGCTCTCGACTATTTACTGCGTTGGGGCGGTACAACTGTTGAATTGAGCAGTAGAAAATATTTTTTGCTCTGATCAAGGATATCACGATTTTGTCTGCTCTAATCAACGAGCAATTTTTTGTCTTTGCGATCTCCAATACTAGATTGGAAGGCATTAAGCGAGTGACAGGTATCAACCATAATGTCGGTTGCGAATATTGTAATCGTTGACCTTTTCTACTACAACATCAGGAATTGGCGGAGGAGTGAAGAAAAGCAGCCCAATCTCTAGAGCAAATTGTTCTTTGGTAATGGGAATAAAGGGGTTAATCCGCTCGAAGATTGCGGTGACACTGTTTGCCCAATCGACAACGCCCAACGGCGAACCAATAAAGGCGAGGCTATGCACTTGGTTTGGGTACCGTTACGCATACAATATTCGCTCCTCGCTCCTCCCATTGAGCTACTTGCTAGATCGAAAGACTTAATCCCCAATTTCATCAACTTATGTAAGAGTGTTGCTTGGTTCGGTAGTGCATAGTTATTCAAAGCAAAACTTTTACTGTTGCCATAGCCTGGTAAATCTGGGGCGATCGCCTGATATCCCACGCTATGGCAATCGACACATGATGGTGTGCCACTGCTCCTTGCTTGCAAACAAACCATGTAACAGTAAAATCTTCTTGCGCCCGTTACCCACGTTACACCTTATCGATTGTTCAAGCGTCAGTAGATGTGTTGGGTTCGATGCCCTGTTGTCCGGGTTAGGCGATCGCTCTGCCGAAAAAACAGCAACCAAGGTGAGTGGAGCGACAATGTAGCGAGTTGTATAACGCTTGGAGTTGAGCAGCAAAAAACATTAATTGCCTCCTAGCAATAGATATAATGGGTTAAAGAATTGCGGTTTGCCCATCGAGAATGAACCTTCACGGTACACCACCCATATACCTTGGCGAGCGTCGTCGATGAAACAGGGGCGCATTTAGGCTCACTCTTAAGCCTTTATTGGTTAAAACTCAAGCGTTACTGTGTTCTGCGAAAGCTTGCACCCGTGAAGCACTCAGGCTTTGCCTTAACGATGATTATCAATGACAGTATGTATTTTTTTGTTAGTGGAGTCAGTTACTTTGCTCATTGTGTTTTAGGCATTTGAAAATCGCTTGGATATGGGTTGGGGGCGCGTCCGAAGCCTTATTGCCTTGGCTTTGTGGTGCTGGTGGGATTTGGGGTGGAATATGGGTTGGGGGCGCGTCCGAAGCCTTGTTGCCTTGGCTTTGTGGTAGGAATTTCATCTAGAGTGCGGTCAGAACAGGAACTAAGCCCAAATGCTACCGTACTTAGACTGCAAAACAATATGGTAAATAGAAGTTGTTTAGTAGGGCAATTTTTCATTGTGAGAATAACTAAGTTTATTATTTACCAAGCTGAGGTTCTTCACCATTACATGGATTAGGTTAGGAAGCTTAAAGTTTATTCTTTAAAACGCGAGTACTTTTTATCCATGCATTGGTTCTTCCTCCTAGTTATTTCTCTATAAAAACTAGCTTGATATATGCAGCCAAAAAAAGAAGTTGGATAGTTGAGCATTGCATAACAGAAAATTAAGATACTCATGTTTAAGCCTCAATTTTTAAGTAGGAGAGCGCAAATCACTACTGCACGAATAATCTAGACAAAAGCTGTGCATATAAATAGAAATGAATTTTTGAGAACTATATAGAGGTTGATATCCTCAAGATGGTCTAATGTCAAAAACCGTGCCAGTGAAACGATGAACCACCCAAACGAACGTCCAGATATACCTCAGCTAGACGCTCGCTTAAAGCAACTGGCGATCGCAGCCCAAAACCATCCCAAAGGCAGTTCAGCTAGACAACAGGCTTTAACTGTACTAATCGGCGTGATGCTGCGGTCAGGCAAGCTCTGTCGTCCCCATCGAGGTCAATTTCAAACGCTATATGAGGACATTTATAAAGAAGCTTTGCAGCGCCTATTCTTATTTATTTGCGAACGCATTGATGCCTACAATCATCAGAGAGGTGAAGTGTTGCAATGGGCTAATTTTTTGCTAAGTAGACGCTTTTTTATTGAAGCTAGTCGTGATTTTTTGCCTGCTGTATATAAAGGAATGGATGCAAAAGTAGTTAAACACTTAACACTAGAAAGCCTGGACAAATATAACCCGTACGAAATTAATCCTCAACTGACTCCTTCTCTCTCCCAAGAGGTGAAGGACTGCTTGGAGGAAGATCCAGAGGGATCGTTTACACAAGCTTATGCTGCCAATTGTCCAGCAGCTAGTTTTCAACACCTAGCATTAAGGAGGCTAGAAGGATACTCTTGGCAAGATTTATCGATTGAACTCAATATTGCAGTTCCTACCCTAAGTAGCTTCTACCAACGCTGCTTGACTCGGTTTGTTCCCCTATTAAA
>CAJQOK010000266.1 GCA_905479905.1 uncultured Aliterella sp. | reverse complement strand
AGGAAATTTTAAAGAGGCTACTCAACCAGGGAGAGTTAATAATTAATTGGTCGAAAAGTATCCAGAATAAAGGCAATGAAGTTGTTGCAAGTTAAATGTCTATCAGCTTACCTCCTCCATGGGTCGCTTCAACTGTTCCATCCGTGCGATAACGCTTTAATAAATTCTCCATCAAACTTAAACTCACTTCGCTTCCCTTTAGCCAGTTGTCGCCTTGAACCCTCTTGGTGATTATGAGCATCCATAATTTTCACAGCAAAGGTCTACAGAGTAAGCTTTTATTTCATTTGGTCCAAGTCTTCTCCTTAACTGTACCTTGCTCAATCAAGAGTTGCTGTTGTTCGGTGGCGGTTAAGAGGGGGAGAGAAGCGATCGCACTAGAGGGATTTGCTACCATCCCCTCTAATAATGTTTGCAAATGACTTAACATTCGTTGGATTGTAGTAGAGGGGCGATCGCTTAAAATTTCTAAAGATAGCTCGTTACTGACTCCAGCTTTGAGAGCAATCGCGTAATTGGTTGATTCTACAGATTGAATCTGGTAAACTTGCATTTCTGTCGCCCATTGTTGCAAGCCAGCGTCTACAGGGTAATTTTCAAATACTAAAATGCTTTCAAATAAAGGCAAATTGGGCGGTACTTCGCTCCAAGCTTGTACCTATACGAGGGGGCTGTATTCGTACTGCTGCGCTGCCACTCGCCCTTGGAGTTGCTGCAACCAGGGTATGAGTAATGTGCCTGATACTTGTACTCGTACTGGCAAGGTGTTGATAAATAGCCCTACCATTGATTCCGCTCCTACTTTAGTAGGCGGACGACCGGAAGATGTTGCCCCAAATACAATATCTTCCTCTCCACTATAACGAGCTAGAAGGATAGCCCAAGCGCCTTGTAAGAGAGTGTTTAAGGTTAATCTGTGCTGTCGTATTGATTGCAGTGCGGTGGTGGTGGCGGATAATTTGAGCGCAGTGGTTACTATAACCTGTTGATTTACCTAACTTTAGCGGCGTAGGTGCAGTAAATCCTTGTAGTGTCTTGCGCCAAAAGGTTTCGGCTTGAGATAAGTCTTGTTGTTGCAACCAGTTAATATAGTCTGCGTAGGGGCGCGTTGCACAGGAGCGATCGCTTATTCCTGCATAAGCAAGAAAAACTTGTTGAAGAACTAAGGCTGTAGACCATCCATCTAAAATTAACTGGTGGCTACTCCAAACAAAATGATAAGTATTTTTGGCTATACTAAGCTGCGGATAAGCTGTTTGCACGTCTTCTAGTAATATGCGCTAAGAAACACCATCGATAATTAGATGAGGCGTTGCTGAATGGGTAATTGGTAATTGGTAATTGGTAATTGGTAATTGGTAGTAATTTTAATGAACAATTCTCAATGAGGGAGATAGGAGAGTAGAGACGAGGAAAAATCATTACTCTTTCAGCAACGCCTAATTAGATGATGCGCGATCGCTAACCATCGGCTAAACTGTTGCATTCCTAGTTGAAATAAGACAACTTTTACTAGGGCGTGTCTGCGCAGGGATAATTCATTTTAGAAGTAAAAATAGCTTTTTTAGTTACCCCTCAAGTTCTCTGGGTAAAACTTGAGACTTTAGCAATTATCAAAACACTAAGAATTGCGATCGCAAAACTAAGCCCAAAGACTCCCCGATAACCAATTGACTTGGCAATTACACCGCTAAGTGCCGCCGCAACAATACTGCCAAGTACAGCTAGGGAATTTTGAATAGTGTAATCAGTACCAGGCGCTTCAAGCCTGCTTTTGTCCATTTGAATAGTAAATGTAATCGTGTTCATAATGCCAAGGGTGAAAAATGCCCCAATCGTAACTAGATAGAGAACAGGCAAACTGGTAACACCAAAGGTAGGGAGCAAGTAAGTTAGCATGGCGATCGCCCACAATAAACTAAATATAAGTAGCGATCGCGATCGACCCAATGGAGCAATCAGGAAACCTGCGGCAATTCCCCCAAGCACTCCAGCAACAGTACCGACAACTCCCAGTAGCCAGCCAATATCTGTTAAAGACAGCCCAACATCTACTAATAAGGGACGAAACATAGTAGCTGCCATACTGCTACCGGATGAAGATAGCACTAGAATCAGCAACCACCACCCCATACCTGGAAGACGGCAGAAGTTGATGAATGTCCAGAAGTAGGAAGTTTTAAGCTCTAAGTTGGATAATTGGTCTTCTTCCTTTAAGGTTTTTCTAGAAGTATCTTGCACGTTGTGGGGAGCAGTTAAAACATCTACAGACTTTGCTTTGCTCTTTTGCACTGTTTCTCGATGCGAAAAGAGCGGAATTAACATCACAATATTAATGCCAAAATAAGTAGACTAGGTGTCCATCCCCAGCGATTGAGCAAGATCAGCATTCCGCCCCCACCGATCGCTCCACCCAAAGAAACACCTGTACTTTGCACCGCATTACCGATGCCGCGTTCCTCTTTTTTGAGTAAACCAACGGCTAACGCATCGGTGGCAATATCTTGACTAGCACCTAAAATAAACATCAGTGCCATGCCAATTAGTAAGGCAGT
>CAJQOK010000265.1 GCA_905479905.1 uncultured Aliterella sp. | reverse complement strand
GGCTTGAAAAAGTCGAGGAAATAGATAACATTTTCCCCCAAATCAATTACCGCGTTTATCGTCCGGTATAGGTTTTATAGTTAATTAGCACAAAACTAATGCGAAGCCCGTAACCGGGCGCGCGATTAGGCTATCGCACCTTGGGGAATTTTACAGGGCAACAAGGTGCGATCACGGCGGATTTTCTAGCTAAAAGTAATGACTTTTTAACTGAAAACTTAATTTGTTAGCTGGGATTTTACCCAACTTCTAAAAGCTTTAATGGTGGCGTTTCTACCTTTAATCTTACTCTGCTCGACATATTCAGGAATAACATCAACTAAAGGAAGGTGAGGGAAGTTGCGGCTAATATCTGACTTAACATATTTGCCACGCTCTAACACACTTATTTCTAAATTTTGACCGTTGAATCGCCATAACTCCGGTACTCCCAAAGCTTTGTAATTATCAAGACGAGTGCGAGAAGTGATATCAATCTCCAGTGCCAAGTCTGGCGGCGGATCTATAGTGAGGTCTATCCGTTTTTTACCTCTAATTGCTGCTTCATTTTGAATATAAAAACATTGATCGGCTTCTACTCCGCTCAACATCTGCTTATTTTTGTAAGTAGTAGAACCAAGAGGTCTAAATTCAATATCAAGTTCTTCAAGTAGTGCTTTTACTAGGTCGCCAATAATTTCTTTATCATCTTCATGTTCTGGTAGTGGGGTCATTATTTCCAATAGTCCATCACAGTAATTAACTCTAGCTGCACGCCTTTCTCCCAATTCTTCTAAAATATTTTCGTACATCTGCCAAGAAACATTTTTTAGTAACAATTGTTGCCCAGGTTGGACAACTAATTGATTTAATTCTAATAGCATAAATTTAATTACAAACTTGTCTAACTATTAAATAAAAGTATAAGCTTTTTGTTGGAAGTTGAGAAGTCGCTTTAAAACCATCTCAATTTAACATCCAAGTTTGTTAACTTAATGCGCGATCGCATGACGGAATTAGACAAAAGAGCGGTCACTCATTATTGAAAATCATTGTAATTTAAAGTAATACAATCGGCAGAAACATTTACACTCTCTCAATCTGAAAGAAACTTGTCACCATAAAAGTACACGCTTTGCAGCAAAAAAATGACAACAAATCAACCGGATGCACAAAATAATTTTGAGACAACAGTTTTATCGGAACTGCGTCAAATTAACCAGAGGTTAGACCAATTAGAATCAAACCTTGAGAAAGTTGAATATAAGTTTGACACTTATCAAAAAGCGTCTGACTCAATGGTACGGCTGGCAACTACGATCATTGTAGCGGCGGCAACGGTGGCGGTATTGCCTTCAGCTTTAAGTGCAATTTCTCCCTTAATCAATGCTTTGGTTACTGGTGTAGGATCGGGAAGTTAAAGTTTATTTAATTTCGCCGCCGTTCGTAAAATTTGCCCTGCTAGAATTGCCGCACCAAAGCCATTATCAATATTGACAACGCCCACACCCGCCGCACAAGAATTGAGCATTGTTAATAAAGGTGCGAGTCCACCAAAACTAGCGCCGTAGCCAATGCTAGTAGGCACAGCAATCACCGGACAATCGGCTAAACCTGCAACTACACTCGGTAAAGCCCCTTCCATTCCGGCGACCACAATTAGCACAGAGGCGGAATCGATAACATGACGATTGTTAAGTAAGCGATGAATTCCTGCTACGCCCACATCCCATAAACGCTGTACTTGGAAGCCGCAAAGAGTGGCTGTCACCGCCGCTTCTTCGGCGACAGGTAAATCTGCTGTTCCCGCCGATAAAATACTGATAATCCCAGGATATTGAGGGGCGACTACTTCAGGAGTAAGAGCGCAAATTCTCGCGGCGGGGTAATATTGCAATCCCGTAACTAGAGTTTCTAACTGAGCATAGACACTGCTTTCAATGCGCGTAGCCATCACTACGGGGTTGCGGAGGCGCATCGCTTCCATAATTTGAGCGATTTGGTCAGGAGTCTTGTCTTGACCCCATATCACTTCTGGGAAGCCAGTTCTGCGAGTGCGATCGCTATCTATCCGAGCAAAATCGCCGACATTTTCATAACCAAGGTGTTTGAGCTTTTCTAAAGCAACGGTGGGATTTACTTCGCCTGTAGCTACAGATTGAAGCAGACTTTGCAGATTGTTAGCTTGAGTCACAGTTAATTTTTTAGGGGTAATGGGTAATGGGTAATGGGTAATGGGTAATAGTTTAAATTCCCAATGACTAATTCCCGATTACCTTTTTAATTACTTTGTTACTACTTTGAGTTTATATTTATTCCACATTGTTCCGCCTTGAGAACCGAGAGCAGAGTATTCTAATCCTTGGATGCGATCGCGTACTGCAACTAAAGACAACGGGCTTACTAGGTGAATAAAGGGTAAATATTCCTGAGTCAATTTTTGAGTTTCGGCATAAATAGCTTTACGCCTAGCTTCATCTAATTCTTGAGAACCTTTAATATACAAGCGTCCAATTTCTGCTTCCCAGTCTGCTATTTCCCTTCCTATAAGCGGTTCTTCTCCGGGTGGTTCTTTTTGGTTGAAGCTGTGCAAACCACCATTAGTCAACCATACATTAGCGCCATCGTGAGGTTCTATGCCACCCGTAAAGCCAAGCAAGTGGCATTCCCAATCTAGCGTATTAGAAAGCTTGTCTACCAATGTATTAAAAGCAATGGGGTTGTAATCTACTTGAATGCCAATTTTACTTAAATCTTGTTTAACTTGCGCTCCCATTACTAGGCGGGTTTTATTTTCGCTATTGGTAATTAACGAAAACCTGACTCTATTGCCCTTTGCGTCTAATAATTGCTTTTTATTGTTGTACTTAAAACCTGCTTGTAACAATAATTCTTTGGCTTTTTGGGGGTTATAATTATACGCTCTTAAGCCTTGTGCGGGGGAAATATAAAAAGGGCTTTGAATGTCTATCGGCGAATCTTGGACAGCACCCAAACCGCGAAAGACGTTGTTTAGCATGGTTTGGCGATCAATGGCGTAGACTACCGCTTGTCTAAATTCTAGGGTATTAAACCAACGGGATTTAATTGGATCGATAAGCGGACGATTATTTCTTTTCCCTTTATTTAAGTTAAAGGCGATAAAAACCTTCTGAAACTTAGCACCGCCATTATAAACGGTGAATTTACCGCGTTTTTCTTCCC
>CAJQOK010000264.1 GCA_905479905.1 uncultured Aliterella sp. | reverse complement strand
TACCCCTAGCTGCTTCTGCCTGATAACTTATTGTGGATCATGCTACATCTATTTGGGATCAATGTCAGTATCAAAAACGCACATTAAACCATAGAAATGATCTATGTTCGTACCCGAATCGATTTTATTGGCACAATATTTAACTCAGACATTGCACCGCAGCTACTTCTCTACCAATTAACGCGCCCTGTGGAGCTAATTAAAAGCGGGTGAGAGAACCATAACGCAATGATAAAAATAGCTACCCCTAGATAAGATGGGCGGAGAAATTCAGAAATCTTAAAAGTCTGCTGTCCACGTAGCATCGCTAAAAAAGGCACGATGGAAGTGCGAGACTTAACAACTTCAAAAGCTTCACCATAACGGGATTGTAAACGGCGATCGCCATGCCAAACTCCAAATAGATGATGCAATACTAACCCAATAGAAGTAAATAAAGTAAAACTCGTCCCAATCCATAGAGTATGAGCTATACACCACAAAACTTGTCCTACCATTTGCGGATGGCGAGTAATCCGAATAATCCCCGTCTCAAATAAATGGACTTGGGGCTTTTGAATGGCGGCAATTTCTAGCAAATTAAAGGTTGCTGGATAAAGAAACAAAAAAGAAATTGCCGACACTATCCAAACAAAGTTTCCCACACCTGTTACTCCTTGGACTTGCCAAAGTTGTGCGCCATCATAACGGTGATTAAAAAAGTAGATAACGAGTATCACCGCCAAAGGTAAACTAACTAGAGCAAAAATAACGCGGTACAAACGAGCGCCAATCAGCTTTTCTACAGAAGTGCGCCAAGCTGCTAACCCACTATGTGCGATCGCAAATCCCAGCAAAAGACCCAAAATAATAAAATGACTGGGTGTTAACCAAACAGGTAAATTCATGTACTAACTTTCGTAGCTGACAACGCTTTCTTTAATCTATACCGACCAATGCAAATATATACTAGACACTGCGTTTAAAGAAGGTATGGTATGACGGAATTAGCTAAGTTGATGAAGGAACAAGTCGGTAAAGCCGCAGCGCAGCGCGTCAAGTCAAATTCTATAGTGGGCTTAGGGACGGGTTCAACTACAGCTTATACAATTCAATTTCTCGGCGACTTCCTTAAGTCTGGCGAACTAACAAACATTGTCGGGATTCCTACCTCTTTTCAATCGGAGGTTTTGGCAAAACAGTATGGTATCCCTTTAACTACTCTAGACGCAGTAGACCATATTGATATAGCAATTGATGGAGCCGATGAAGTAGATCCTCACAAAAATTTAATCAAAGGTGGTGGCGCGGCCCACACCCGTGAGAAAGTTGTAGACTATTTAGCCGAGCAGTTTATTGTTGTTGTAGATAGCTCAAAAATAGTAGATCGTTTAGGTTCTAGTTTTCCCGTCCCTGTAGAAGTTATCCCCATGGCGCTTTCTCCAGTAATGAGAGCAATTGAAAAGCTAGGCGGAAAGCCAGAGTTGCGGATGGGAATTAGAAAAGCTGGCCCTGTAATCACCGACCAAGGCAATATGGTAATTGATGTCAAGTTTGATTCTATAGACGACCCCGCCGACTTAGAAAAAACTTTAAATAATATCCCTGGAGTCTTAGAAAACGGCATATTTGTCGGCGTTACCGATTTGGTTCTAATTGGCGAAATTGTGGACGGTGAACCAAAGGTAAGAGAACTTTAAATGATGTTGCTGATTAAATATATGAATTTTGGTATGAAGACGTTGCAGCGCAACGTCTCTACATTTGCCTAAATATAGCATCGGCAACGTGGCAAACATCGCGCATTTGGGCTACATCATGAACTCGTAAGATATCCGCCCCCGTCGAAATCGCCGCACAACAAGCGGCGGCGGTTCCCCAGACGCGCTCTTTGGGGTCTGGTTGATTGAGGATACGTCCAATAAAGCTTTTACGAGATGCTCCCACTAAAATAGGACAATTGAGAGATTTAAAAAAACCTACATTTCTCAGGATTTCTAGATTTTGTGCTTGATTTTTAGCAAACCCAATGCCCGGATCGATAATTATTTTAGAAGGATTAATGCCACAGAAAGTCGCACTTTCAATCTGACGCTTTAAAAATTGATAAATTTCCCCTAACAGATTTTGATAATCTGTCATTTGTTGCATCGTTTGCGGCGTACCGCGCAAGTGCATCAAAACAACAGGTACATTTAATCGAGCAACGGTAGCCAACATATCGGGGTCAAAAGTACCGCCAGATATATCATTAACTAAATCTGCTCCCGCCGTCACCGCAGCAGCCGCAACAGTGGCGCGGGTTGTATCCACAGAAATGGGGACGGCTATTTCTTTTCGTAGTACCTCAATTACTGATAGCACCCGCTCTAATTCTTCCTCTACAGAGATTTGTATCGCTCCCGGTCGCGTCGATTGTCCGCCAATATCAATAATGTCTGCTCCGGCGGCTACAAGCTTCTGAGCCTGCGCTAAAGCTGCCATAGGTTTAACGCACTCGCCACCATCGCTAAAGCTGTCTGGGGTGACATTAATCACTCCCATTAGATAGGTACGTTTTCCCCATTCAAAAGAGAAATCGCGCATTTCCCAAGCTGGAACAATCATTTTTTTGCAGCAGCTATTTGTAATTAACCAACTGAGCAAAACTATCTGGTTCTAAACTCGCACCACCAACTAAAGCGCCGTCAATTTCTGGTTGCGCCATAATTTCATCAATATTACTAGGCTTTACTGAGCCGCCATACTGAATAGAAACGTTAGGATTGCTCAATTGAGCGCGAATGAAACCAATTACTCTATTAGCTTCGGTTGCTTCGCAAGTGTCCCCCGTCCCAATTGCCCATATTGGTTCGTAAGCAATAACTAAATTCTGCTGGTCTACACCTACTAAACCTAACTTTAGCTGCTTTGTAACAGTGCTTTCAATTTGTCCCGCGTCTCTTTGCTGCTTAGTCTCTCCTACGCACAAAATCGGTGTAAGGTCGGACTTTTGAGCCGCCAAGAGCCTTTTATTAACAGTTTCGTCAGTTTCACCAAAATACTGTCGTCGTTCGCTGTGACCGACAATAACGTAGCGAGTGCCAATCTCCGACAGCATTTCCCCAGAAATTTCTCCAGTATAAGCGCCGCTATCTTCCCAGTGGATATTTTGAGCGCCTAGCTGAATACGGCTACCATGCAGATTTTTTGATAGCTGATTTAGGTCAGTAAAAGGAACGCACAATACAACTTCCCGATCTTCTGGGGTATGCTCCAAACTAGGCATAAATCCTTGTAAAAACTCTAGGGACTCTACCTGAGTTTTAAACATTTTCCAATTTCCGGCAATAACAATTTTCCGCACAGCTAACTCAACTTTGGCGATCGCAAACTCCAGTTTACAGCTTAAGGGGGACAGTTTGACCGTCAGTGCTGGATGTTAGACTCTACTTAGAAACAGCAGGAGATTGGTAGAGATGGCTTCTATAACTATTGACATTTCAGAGAGCCAATTACAAAAGCTACAGAATTTAGCCAAAATACATGGAATACCGCCGGAAGCCTTGCTGCGTGAAAGCATAGAAGATTTGCTTAGTTCTGCCAAAAGTGAGTTTACTAATGCAGCAAATTATGTTCTTAACAAAAATGCTAAACTTTACCGACGTTTAGCGTAATGCTAATTAGTAGGCTTACTTATGGTTGATATACTTTATCGTGCAATTCCTCCCAGTAGCGACCTATATTCACGCCTTCAAAGTGACAAAGCATTTGCCACCCTTTTAAGTTGGCTTTTTCCCTATGGCAACGGCATTTTTTGCTATTTTGAGGATGAACCTGATGAAATTGATGAAGTTCTTGAAAATGTTGTCGAAGTATATCCAAAGATATTTGGGTCACAAGTAGAATTAGATCAGGTAATAGCTGAATTTCGCTCTCAACTGACCCTTACTCGGCAAGCTTTTCCTGGAATTGAAGATCGAACAGCAATGCTGGAAAAATCGGTAGACGAGATTGAACAACGTTTAGTACAGGAACTTACAACAAGACAAGTTGCTAATGCTAAGGAGATGGTTCAAAAGCTGTTAGAAGGCGATCGCACTTTTGCCCCAGATTTGCTATCACCAGAGGATGATACATTAGGACTTATATCCCGTGAGCTAGTTAGAGAAGGAGCTAGTATTTTTCGACAAATCGTGCCAAAAACAATGTTTGCAGAAAATGAGGATTGGTATCTTGAGCAAATACAGGAGTTGAAAGATTTGTATCTTGCCGCAGACGAGCATAATGAAGTGATATTAGTTGGACTTTCTTGAGCTATAACTTTTATGAGCGAGATACATTTGTAAGTATTGCCAAAAAGACGCGACCAGTTAAAGCAAGCGTAATTGACCACTTTGATTATTAGCTGTAGAGTCGCTAACCGTATCAAACCAGACTTCCTCAGTCTTAGCCGATAACAATTTATTAGCGGCTTCCAGCATTAAACCAGATATTTCTTTGAGGTCTTGGCGATTATTTATGTAAGCTGTCAATGCTTCCATTGGGTCAATAGCACTACTTGCTCCCAATTCCGGCAAACGTGGTCTAGCTAACTGACTAATTAATTCTGGTTGAATTGTATAACTATGGGCGGGACTTAAAGCGCTATGAACGGCGGCGCTATCAATTTTATCTATTTGCTCGGAGCCAAGTTGATAAATTAGCCTAACTACCGCATCTTCAATAGTATGCTTGGCGATCGCTTTCATCAATTGCTCGTGAGGTTCGGTAGCCTTAGATATATCTACTTTAATCGTCTGAAACTTCCGTACTTGCAATGGGCAAAATTCCCATTCAACTTTACCCCGTTCTAAAGAGACTTTGACATAGCCTTTATCTTCTTTTTCTTCGCTAAAATCAACGCGCTCAATACTACCAGGATAAATTACGGGCGGGTCATTAGATTTATTAAGGTTCTGGTGGCGGTGGACGTGACCTAGCGCCACGTAATCAAAGCAAGGGCGGGTGATTAACGATAAAGGTATAGTAAACCCTTTCCCGACAGCTAACAGGCGTTCAGCGCCCAAATTAGCGTTGTCAATCATTAAGTGTCCTAACAGCACTGTAGGGATTTCGGGGTCTAGACGGCGAACTTCTCCTTCCATTGCTGTTCGCAGGCGATCAATTAACATATCGTTGATATCGGTAATCGATAAACCTTCAGTTTCCGGGCGTGTTAGCAAGGTTGAACGAGTTAGCCAAGGAAGGGTAACTACTTGAATTGCACCATTACGAGTTTGGATGTGATGGGTTGTTAATCTGTCTCCTACTAAAAATCCCGGTACGCCCAAGGTACGATAAATACATAAACTTGCTCCCCCCATACCTTGCGAATGCTGGTCATGGTTGCCTACTAGCAACACTGTAGGTATTTGAGCATCAACTAAGCGGCGAAATTGAGTAGCAAATTTTTCTTGAACGTAAGGCGGCGGTGTAGCATCGGGAAAAGCATCACCGCCAAACAATACTAAATCTACTGGCTCGGCTAAGGCATAGTCAATACATTTAGACAAAGTATTGACAAAATCCTCCAAGCGTGTATTCAAACCAGTTTCGGGATTAAGCTTGCCATGAGTAAAGCCGCTTCCCATGTGGATATCAGACAGATGGAGGATTTTTAGCATTTATAACTTACCGTACCAAGCGCGAGTTTTTAGAAGCAGAAAATTATTAGATGTGAATACCACATTCAGTTTTACCCATTCCCCGCCAGCGTCCGGCGCGTTCGTCTTCCCCTTCGCCTACTTGGGTTGTAATAGGTTCGTCGCCAATACTAGGATAACCTTGGTCATGCAAAGGATTGTAGATAACGCCGTGTTCAAATACATACGCCCAGGTTTCTTTGCGAGTCCAACTAGCAATAGGGTTGACTTTGAGACGCTGTTTGCCATCTACTTCAAATATTGGCATAACTTGGCGAGTATTGGCTTGATCGCGTCGCCGTCCGGTAATCCACGCCGTTGTATTTAATTCTGCTAGTCCCCGTTGCAAGGGTTCAATTTTGGTAATTTGGTGGAATTGGCTAATATCTTTGTCCCACAATGCGTCTCCGTACTTAGCTGTGAAGGCTTCCCGGCTATCAAGGTCGGGCATTTTGTAAGTTTTCAAGTCTAGGTTGTATAACTCTTTAACTTTGCCAACTAATTCTAAAGTTTGGGGAAAGTGGTACAAAGTATCGAGAAATATTACCGGAATTGGGTGCTTGAGATCGCGGTAAAGTATATCGGTGATTACTATATCGTCTACGTTAAAGGCGCTGGCTTGAACTAATCCTGTGGTTATATTTTCAACACACCAAGCTAAAACATCTTGTGGATGGGCGGTGTCGTACTTTTGGTTTAGTTCAGCTAAATCGAACTTGGCGGCTAGGTTAGGCGATTCGGTGGAAAGGCTCATAATTATTTTTGTTACTTCTTATTCCAGAATATCGAAATATGCCCCGATCTAGAAAGAGTAGTAGTTTTACAATCGGCTGATAACAATGCAATTAATTATGTACAGTAAACCGGGTTGCCACTTGTGCGAAGGTTTGGAGGAAAAATTACAAATAATTCGCGCTACTTTAAATTTTGACTTAGAAATTCGTGATATTACAAGTCGCCCCGACTGGTTTAATGTCTATCAATACGAAGTTCCCGTAATTTGTAAGCTGTCTGCGGGTAAAGAAGAACTTTTACCTCGTCCTTCACCCCGCGCTAGTACAATGCAGTTGCAACAAATGTTACAGAAATATTTATCGAGTGATGGACAATCAGCCCAGTTAGATGAGGTTTAATTAATATGAAATTAGGCGAATTGTTATCTCAAGTTAGCGATCTTTCCCTGTCGCCCAAACATCCAGCAATAGATAAGGAAGTAAAGGGTTTAACTACTAATTCTCATGCTTGTCAACCAGGAGATTTGTTTATAGGAATGCCTGGTACGCGGGTTGATGGGGGTGAATTTTGGTCAAGCGCGATCGCATCGGGGGCAATTGCAGCTATAGTTTCTACTCAAATAGCCAATGATGCCAATAACCCTGTTTTAATTGGCGCTACAGATATGGTAAAAGCTTGCGCGGCGATCGCGGCGGCTTTTTATGGGCATCCTACCAAACAAATGCAACTTGTGGGCATTACCGGGACTAATGGCAAAACTACCACTACCCATTTAATCGAGTTTTTCTTGACAGAGGCGCATTTATCTACAGCTTTAATGGGTACGCTTTACACTCGTTGGACAGGTTTTGAAAAAACTGCGGCGCATACAACGCCCTTTGCAGTGGAATTACAACAGCAATTTGCCCAAGCCCGTGATGCTGGTTGTAAGTTTGGAGTTATGGAAGTTAGTTCCCACGCTTTGGCGCAAGGAAGGGTAAAAAGCTGTGAGTTTGACGTTGCAGTATTTACTAACTTGACTCAAGATCACCTTGATTATCACAAAGATATGGAGGATTACTTTAAAGCCAAAGCTTTGTTATTTAGTCCTGAATATCTGCAAGGATTAGCGATAATTAATATTGACGATCCTTCAAGCCTCCGCCTAATTAAGCAAATTCAATCTCCAGTATGGCGTTATAGTGTGGGCGATCGCACCGCAGAATTGCATACAACGGACTTAAAATACCAACCATCGGGGGTTAGCGGCACTCTCCACACTCCCAAAGGTGACATTGCTTTTGAATCGCCTTTAGTCGGTCAATACAACTTAGCCAACCTTCTAGCAGCCGTAGGGACAGCCTTACATTTAGGCGTAGATTTACAATTAATTGCTCAAGTATTACCTAATTTTCCTGGCGTACCCGGACGCATGGAACGAGTACAGATATCCCCCCTTCAAGACATCAGCACGATTGTAGATTACGCACATACGCCCGACAGTTTAGAAAATTTACTTAAAGCCGCCCGTCCATTTATTAGCGGTAAAATGATTTGCGTCTTTGGTTGTGGAGGCGATCGCGATCGCACCAAGCGCCCAAAAATGGGTAAAATAGCTGCCGAACTTGCCGATATCGCTGTAGTAACTTCTGATAATCCTCGTACCGAAAACCCCGAACAAATTTTGCTTGATATCTTAGCGGGTATCCCTTCTACTATTAAACCAATAGTAATAAGCGATCGCGCGGCGGCAATTAATGAAGCAATTTTATTTGCAAAGCCTGGCGATGGCGTACTAATTGCCGGAAAAGGTCACGAAGATTATCAAATTTTGGGTACAGAAAAAATCCATTTTGATGATCGCGAACAAGCCAAAAACGCCTTGAATCAACGCTTATTTAATTTAGGGTAGCGATCGCCCTCGTGAACCCCTTTTTTAAATATTCTCCCCGTTAAAAAAGGGGGGGTTAGTAAAGTTGTAAGTAATTCATCCAACGCCGGAGAAAGTATAACCAATTTATAAGCAATTGGGCATACTAGAGTAAATCTATTTGTTACTCATAGTTTTTTCATGACACTCAAAGAATTATCGCCAAGACAAGCATTAAATAAAGCGTTCCTTAAAGTTAAGCCAATTAGGGAGAGTATTGAAATTTTCAAAACGAATCTAGTTAAACTGATTGACCAAATCAATGAAACTGAATCTGAGGAATTTCATAAAAATCTTGTTGGTGATTTTTTAAAGAATACTTACTATAGTCCAAGTCATTTTATTAATACTAAAGGACGCAACGAGCTTGTTATTCATAATGGCAAAGATTATAAAAGCAGTGTTGGTGTAATTGTAGAAGCTAAAAAACCAACCAACAAAGCAGAGATGCTGGAGGTTGACAATTTAAATGCTAAGGCTTTTCAGGAATTAATTTTATACTTTTTGCGAGAAAGAATTACAGGCAATAATCTCGAAATTAGATATCTAGTTGCAACTAATATTTACGAGTGGTTTATTTTTGATGCAATAGTTTTGAACAGCTATTTGTCCAAGACAAAGCACTGGTAAAGCAATTTACCGATTTTGAAGCAGGGAGACTAAGTAGTACAAAAACTGAATTTTTCTATAAACAAATTGCCAAACCTGCGATCGCACTCCTTGAAAATGAGATTGAGTTTACGCATTTTGATATCCGAGACTATGATGGGTTTTTGAGGAATAGTGACGAGGAAGGCGATCGCCAACTGATTGCGCTATTTAAGCTGTTTTCCCCAGAACATTTATTAAAATTGCCCTTTGCTAACGATAGCAACAGATTAGATAAGGCTTTTTATAACGAGTTATTGTATATTATCGGCTTGACGGAAACAAAAGAAGGTAGCAAAAAGCTGATCGGACGCAAGAAAGAGAGCGATCGCGTTGCAGGTTCTTTGCTTGAAAATGCCATCAATCAGCTTGATAGTTTAGACAAAATTTCTCGAATAGAAAAGCCGGAACAGTTTGGAGATACTGAAGAAGAAAGACTTTTTAATGTTGGCTTAGAGTTAGTAATCACTTGGATAAATCGTGTTCTTTTCGTCAAGTTACTAGAAGCGCAATTAATTAAATATCATAAAGGCGATAAATCTTTTTCGTTTCTAAGCTTGACAAAAGTAAAAAACTATGCTGATATTAGCAGGCTTTTCTTTGATGTATTAGCTCGTAAGCAAAGCGATCGCAATGCAAGTATAAAAGCCATTTTTGCTAATATTCCTTATCTTAATAGTTCGCTATTTGAGCCAACGGATATCGAGCAGTTAACTATTTTTATTAGCAATCTTAGAGATGAAAATCTGCCTATTTTTTCATCTAGTGTTTTAAAAAATAGCAATGGCAAAAGGCGATTGGGTGATCTCAATGCTTTAGAATATTTATTTGAGTTTCTCAATGCTTATGATTTTAGTAGCGAAGGTTCCGAGGAGATTCAAGAAGAAAACAAGACACTGATTAATGCTTCAGTGCTTGGTCTAATTTTTGAAAAGATTAACGGTTATAAAGATGGTTCTTTCTTTACACCAGGCTTTATTACGATGTATATGTGTCGTGAAACAATTCGTAGAGCGGTGGTACAGAAGTTTAATGAAGCTAATGGCTGGGATTGTCAGAATATTGAGCAGTTGTATG